>JANPGT010000923.1:0-14614 GCA_031424135.1 Chitinophagaceae bacterium | reverse complement strand
CGCACCGTAAACGATCGGATAAAAGACCTGGGTGATCTTACACCGTTTAAAAATGAAACCATTGTTGATGGAAAAGGATTTGTGCTGGCACCGGGTTTTATAGACAGCCATAGTCACCATGAAAGAGGCCTGCAGGAAGATCCTTCCGGCTTAGCTGCCAGCAGCCAGGGTATTACCAGTATTGTAATAGGGCAGGACGGCGAATCTTATCCTGCAGATACTTTAAAAGAGCAATTCAAAAAACATCCGGTAAGCATCAACGTGGCTACCTACACCGGTCATGCATCACTGCGTGAAAAGGCGATGAAAGGAAATGTATTGCGGGCGGCCGATTCCACAGAGGTAGCCAGCATGAAGAAACTGCTGGCAGAAGATATTAAAAATGGCTCCCTCGGCCTCTCTACGGGGCTGGAATACGAAGAAGCATTTTATTCTACCCCCGAAGAAGTGATTGAGCTGGCAAAGACAACTGCCGCTGCAGGCGGCCGTTATATCAGTCATATCCGGAGTGAGGACGTTAATATCAGCAGCTCGATTGAGGAAATTATCAATATCGGGCGGGAAGCAAAATTGCCGGTCCAGATCTCTCATTTTAAAATAGCCCTGCGCAGCAAATGGGGGAGTGCAGCAACCATACTGGCCAGGCTGCAGCAAGCCAGGGCAGAAGGCATTGATATTACTGCAGACTGTTATCCTTATACCATGTGGTCCTCTACACCGCGGGTACTGTTCCCTAAAAAAGATTTCGACAATGCCGCCAGCGCACTGTACGCCACGCAGGAGTTATTTGATCCTTCCGCTTCTGTGATGACTTATTTTCCGGCCAATAAAAGCTATGAAGGGAAAACCATTACGCAGATTGCTGCCATTAATAATGAAACGGATGCGCAGTCGCTGATGCGGGTGGTAAGGGAAGCGGGCGATAAAGGCGCGGCCATTGCCGGCGCTTCTATGCTGGATGAAGACGTGATAAACTTCCTGCAATGGAATTATACCAATTTATGTTCTGATGGTGCCAATGGAGGGCACCCGCGGGGCTATGGTGCTTTTACCCGTTTTCTTGGCCGTTATGTGCGCGAAAAAAAAATTATGCCGCTGGAAACAGCTATCTACAAAATGACGGCGCTTAGTGCAGAACACCTGGGCATCCGAAACAGGGGATTGCTTGCACCCGGTTATTTCGCAGACCTGGTGTTGTTTGACCCTGCTACGGTAGCAGATAAATCCACCATGATCAATTCAAAAGCACTGTCTTCCGGTATTTCAATGGTATGGGTGAATGGTAAAATCGTCTATCAACAGCAGCAATCTACCGGCGCGTATCCGGGCAGGTTCATTGCACGCCCATAGTAATACAATTATAAACTGCTGTTTCTTAACCTGCTGAGAGAAGAGTATCAATTTACTTTCAGGGCATAGTTACCAGTTTTGTCATAACACTGTCAGTTTCCGGATCGCGTAAACTGATTTCCCGCTAGCGTAATAACAGGTGCCCGTTACAGTTGTTCCTTTGCAGTCTATAAAAGGAAAACTTATGAGGAAATTTGACAACCCGGCAGCTACGGCAAAAAGAAGCATCAGCCTATCAGTGCTTTTATTATTAGCGTTTATCATCGTTCATGCTCAAACCGGCAGCATAAAAGGAGAAGTTAAAACAAGTGACAATAAGCCTGCCGCCCAGGTGAGCATCCAGCTAAAGGAAATAAAAAAGGGAACCACAACAGTGGTTGACGGCTCTTTCCTGTTGAAAGATATAAAAGAAGGTAACTATACCATTATTGTATCTTTTGTTGGTCTGCAGACCATGGAAAAACAGGTAGCGGTTGTTGCTGGGCAAACCAGCGATATGGGCTTTACCCTGGCAGAAAATGCCAACCAGCTAACAGAGGTAGTCATCACAGCCAACCGCAGTATCAATGAAAGAGCGGTGAGCATTGGTAAGCTGGCCATTAAGCCGATGGATTTACCGCAGAGCATTGCGGTAATTACCAAAGATGTGCTTGAAAGGCAACAAACCCTTCATTTAAGTGAGGCATTGGTAAATGTAAACGGTGTGTATGTATATGGTACCACCGGTGGTGGCCAGGAAGAGATAGGCGGAAGGGGATATGCTTTTAACAGCAGCAATACGTTTAAAAACGGAGCCCGCTTCAATAATGGTGCTATGCCCGAAATGAGCTCACTTGAAAAAGTGGAAGTATTAAAAGGCAGTGCCGCTATCTTGTTTGGCAATGTTGCCGCGGGTGGTGTTTTAAACCTGGTGACAAAGAAACCCAGCTTCGACAAAGGGGGTGAAATTACCATGCGTGCCGGCAGCTTCAGTTTTTATAAACCAAGTTTTGATATTTATGGTCCCATCAATAAAAACATTGCTTACCGCGTAAATACCAGCTACGAAAAATCAAACAGCTTCCGCGACAATGTGCATTCAGAGCGCTACTACATTAATCCTTCTTTTCTTTTTAAAATTGGTAAAAAAACAGATCTGCTGGTGGAAGGTGATTACCTAAAAGATACAAGAACCAGCGATTTTGGTGTTGCCGCTGTCAACTATCAATTGGTAGATATCCCCCGCAGCAGGTTTATAGGTGCCGCCTGGTCTTATTACAACACAGAGCAGAAAACGGCTACCGCTACCATTACACATCATATTAACAGTAACTGGAATATCCGCAGTATTTCTTCTTACCAGTATTTCAACAGCGAACTGGCCGGTACCACACGCCCCAATGCCAGCGGACAGCTGGTTAAAACAAATGGCGACTGGTTACGCGGACTGCAACGCAGCGGCGCAGCGGAAGATTATTATGTAAGCCAGCTGGACTTCAGTGGTAGTTTTAAAACCGGCAACATCAAACATACAATGCTGGTAGGCGCAGATGCAGATAAATATGTTACGGATGCTGCCGCATACACCTATGCCAATGCAGCTATTGGCAATAAAAACATTTACGATACCATCAATGTATTTGATTTGGGTAAATACAGGCAGCGCAATGATATTCCTGAATTCGCTGCCACAACCATTACCCATACGCCCATCAAACGTTACGGTGTATATGTGCAGGATCTTATCTGCATCGCCACAAAGCTTAAATTACTGGCAGGCGTGCGCTATACTTACCAGGAAACCAGTGGTGCCTATATCGATTCTCTGACAAAACAGAAAAGAACTTTTATAGCGGGTGCATCAGATAAGGCTTTCAGCCCAAGGCTGGGTATTGTTTATCAGCCCTGGAAAACCCTTTCTATTTTTACCAGCTATTCCAATTCCTTTACGCTGAATACCGGAACGGATATTAACCTGCAACCCATCAAGCCTTCTTATATTAACCAGTATGAAGCAGGTGTTAAGTCAGAGTTGTTCAACAGGAATATATCTGCCAACATTACCGTGTACCAGATTGTAAACAGCAATCTTGCCCAGACTGCTTTGTTAGATGCCAATGGCAATGCTAATAACAATACCAATATCAAAGAACTGGCAGGTGAGGTTACCAGCAAAGGGGTGGAGATTGATCTTGGCACCAAAGCTTTTCATGGTTTCCAGGTGCTGGCAGGGTATAGTTTCAATGAAACAAAGTATACAAAAAGCAATACCTATATCGTGGGCAGTAAACTGCGCTATAACCCGCAGCATACCGCCAACGCCAGTGTATATTACACATTTAGCGAAAGAACTTTGCTGAAAGGCTTTAATGCCGGTATTGTAACTTATTATGTGGGCGATAGGGTAGCCGGCCGCTCTACTACTGCTGCCAACCCTGGATATAAACTGATGACTGTCCCGGATTACCTGCAGTTTGATGCCTCTGTTGGTTATACTGTGAACAAAATTACCATGCGACTCAAACTTTCCAACCTGCTGAATAAACTCAGCTATTATGTACACGATGACAACAGCGTGAATCCGATAGCACCCAGGCAACTGGCTGCCACTGTGTCCTTCAAACTATAATTGGTACTGATTGATCAGGAAAGAGAATATACATGAATGACAAAGGGGGCAACTTTTGTCATTCATGTATTAAAATGCATAAAGCCGTTTTTAATGAAAGTATTTTTTCGCCGCATACATCTGTACATGGGCCTGGTAACAGGATTGGTCATTCTGATTACCTGTTTTACCGGCGCCATACTGGTATTTGAAGAAGAATTGCAGCACTTGTTTAACAAAGAGCGGTACTATGTACAGCGCGGTGGGCAAAGGCAGGCTTTGGATGATTTGATTGCTGCTGTGGAGCAAAAAGTACCCGGTGCACAGGTTGTTGGTGTAAGGGTGTACACAGATGATGCACGAAGCGTAGAGCTAAACTATACGGTTAAAAAAAAAGATGCTGGCAAAAAGAAGACCGCAGGAGCTGAGGGCAGACCCCAGGAAAATCCCCGGCTTACTGCGTTTGTGAATCCCTATACCGCACAGTTGATTGAACTGTACAATTACCGTGACACCTTTTTTTATTCAATGATGTCTTTGCACCGCTGGCTATTGGGGGGCGCAGCCGGTAAATTGATTACCGGTATTTCTACCCTTGTATTTCTTTTTATTATCCTTACCGGCATTGTGCTGTGGTGGCCTAAAACAAAAAACATACTGGTGCAGCGGCTGAAAGTAAAATGGAAGGGGGGAAGGAAAAGACTGAATCACGACCTGCATATCGTACTGGGTTTTTACTCGTGCATTGTGCTTTTCATTTTTGCCTTTACTGCGCTGGCCTGGTCGTTTGATTGGTTTAACAAGGGCATTTATTCGGTTACCAAATCGCCGATGCAACCTTTTAAAGCACCCATGGTAGCCAACCAACCCGGGCAGCCCGTAATTTCTTTTGAAGATGTACTGCAGCTGGCCAGGAACAGTATTGTGGATGCCAAATACTATAATATTTCAGCACCAAAAGATTCCTTATCGGCCTACGCCATCGGGGTTTTGTCAACAAAAGCACCGCATGAAACCGCCACTGATAATTATTATGCAGACAGGTATGAGGCTATCATCATCGGTTCCCAAAAGTTCAGCGAGCGTAACCTTGGGCAAAGAGTGAGGGCTACTTTGAAACCGGTGCATACCAGTGCTATATATGGCCTTCCTTCTAAAATAATAGGTTTGATTGCCTGCCTGCTGGGCGCCAGTTTCCCTGTAACGGGTACTATTATGTGGTTAAACAGGACAAAGAAAAAAAGAAAAAGCCAGGTGCCCGCCGAATACGCAATTAATCAGCCATTATAATAGCGAGGTCTGGTGTATTTTAATGTATTCCTAATCCGGGTAGAGCAATTTTAGATTTTTTCGGCCGTTACCGCCCCACCATGATCAGCAAAATTTTGCACTGCTTTCTGTTGTTTTTAATCCTGCCTGCCGCCTTGCTGGCCCAGGATAATACCAGGCGGGATTCAACACGCACAGGTGCCACAAGACCAGATTCCACCCGGCGCAGGTATTTCGACACTACACTGTTTTCTGATAACATTACACTTACCGGCGCAGATTACCTGCTGCGTATTCATAATGTATATCAGGTACTTTTTAAGGTGCCTGTAGTGACCTGTTCTTTCGAAAAACTGGACCAGGTAACAGAGGGCCTTAACGAGAATGATACGGCCATGGCCGTTATCAGGGAGAGATTATCATCCAGCGAAAGAGCGCTCAACCTTCGTAACCTGCAGATGTTTTATACCCTGCTGGAAGCTATCCAGGAAAGTGATCAGCACTATGCGGCTGTATTAAACCAGTACGACAAAGACCTGGATGCGCTGAAAAAGGAGATCTATGAGATGCGCAAGGATACCACGTTGCGGCAACTCTTCCGCGACTCTGTATTAAGAAAAAGCTTTAGTGTACAATTGAAGGGTTTGCGTGGTAAATGGGCCACTACAGATACACTGGTAAGAGGGGCTACCACTGCCCTCAATAATTTGACTTCTCATGCATCTGTCAATGCCATTGCAGTTACAGAAATGCTGAACCAAACCAGTAATCTGCTGGCGAGGGTTGGGCCAAGGGCATTCACCAAGGAACGAAATTATTTATGGGAACCCCGGACCGGCAGGCCAGCAGCGGCCAGGGCGGGTAATTTCAGGCGTTCTTTTAATAACGAAAACAAAGCAGTAAAATACTATTTCTCCAATACCCGTTCCAACAGGTTCTGGTTATTTTTAACGGGTATTGTTTTTTTTTACTGGGTGTTCAATAATTACAGAATACTGAAGAAAAAAGAACGGTTATCGCTACCGGCATCTTTTCAATTTAAATATATTAATTCACTGCCCTTTGCTGCCTGCCTGGTATGGATGCTGACACTGGCCCCCCTGTTCGATTTGAATGCACCGGCTATCTATATTGAGACAACACAATTTTTATTGATGCTGGTGTTAACCGTTCTTTTCTGGAAGCGCTGGCCACGTACGCTGTTTTATTACTGGTGTGGTATTGTTGTGCTGTTTGTGCTGCTGTCAGTAACCAGGATCATGGGCCTGCCTTTTTCGCTGCAACGCTGGTGGGTATTGTTTATTAACGTGGGCGCCGTTTTTCTCGGGTATTTTTTCAGGCGGCGCCTGCAAAAAGCAAACGAAGAGCGGCTATTGGTACTGGCAGCGGTGATATATATTGTTTTAAACTTGCTGGCGGTAATCTGTAACCTGTTTGGCCGTTCAACACTTACCCAGATTTTTGGATATACGTCTATCTACACTTTTGCACAAATCATTACGCTGACAGTATTTGTAAAACTACTGGAAGAGGCATTTTTACTGCAGATACTAACCAGCAGAGTGCGGAAGGGCTATCCAGATTATTTTGATGGGGAGCCGGTATTGAAAGGAATGAAGCGCCTGGTGAGTTTTGTAGCCATTGTTATTTGCCTGATAGCAGTGACCACCAACCTGAATATTTACAATTTTGTATATGGTAAGCTGCAATCTTTTTTGTTTGCGCAACAGTCCATCGGCAGTATTTCTTTTACATTTGGAGGTATTGTGTTGTTCCTGGGTATTATTTGGTTGGCCAATTTTCTGCAGAAGTATATTGCTTATTTCTTTGGCGATGTAGGTGATGATGCCGCGTTTGACAACAAGGGGGAGAGATCAAGATTGATGATTACGCGGCTGGTGCTTTTGATAGCGGGCTTTTTGTTGGCCGTAGCAGCCTCCGGGTTGCCCATGGATAAAATTACGGTTATACTCGGTGCCCTGGGTGTAGGTATCGGACTGGGCCTGCAGGGCATTGTTAATAATTTTGTTTCAGGCATCATCTTAATTTTTGACCGTCCGCTGCGTATAGGAGATACCGTGGAAGTGGGCGATAAGAAAGGAAGGGTGAAAGAGATCAGCATCCGCTCCAGTACATTATTAACGCCTGATGGAGCAGAAGTAATTATCCCGAATGGCGATTTACTGTCGCACAATATTGTAAACTGGACACTCAGCAATAATCATATCAGGGTGGAGTTTTCCTTTGTGACAGACAACGTACCCGATCCTGAAGCCATCAAGAAAGGGTTCATCGATATTGTGCATGATAACCCGTATATATTACAACAGCGCCCACCGGAAGTATTGTTTACCTATATGAAGGGGAAAACGGTGCAGCTGCTGTTTTCGTTCTGGTGCAAAGACGTGGCGAAACTGGATACTGCAAAAAGTGAAGTCAGCAAAGCTGTGTACAGCCTGCTGCTGGAGAAGGGAATCAATATTGTATAGAGATTGTCCTTCTTTGCTGGCAAGAAGACGGAATACAGGCGTATCATCCGTGTGCTGATTGTCAGCAGGTGAACCGCAGTTACATCCCCTGCAGACTTTCTTTGGCAGCTGTAACGGTGGCATCCAAATCTTCTTCGGTCAAAGCGTTGTTAAGAAACCAGCTTTCAAAAGCAGAAGGGGGTAAATAGACACCACGGTCGAGCATGGCATGGAAGAACTGGTTGAATTTTTTGTTGTCTGCAGCTGCCGCAGCTGAAAAATTATTTACGGGCTGGCTGCTGAAATGTACACTAATCATTGAACCCAGCTGGTTAATGACAAAGGGTTTGCCCCATTCACTGAAGACTTTGTGCAGTCCGTCACGCAGGTAGGTTGTTTTTTCGTTTAACTCAGTATAGATTGTTGGGTTATTCTTTAATTCTGTCAGCAGGGTATAGCCTGCAATCATGGCAATGGGATTGCCACTCAAAGTGCCGGCCTGGTAAACATTACCCAGCGGGGCAATATGCTGCATGATTTCTTTTTTTCCGCCAAAAGCACCTACAGGCATACCACCGCCAATTACTTTTCCGTAGGTCACCAGGTCGGCATCCACCTGTAATTTTTCCTGCGCACCACCGGCGGCTAACCTGAAGCCGGTCATCACCTCATCGAAAATGAATACAATATTTTCTGCTGTACATAATTTCCTGAGACCCGTTAAGAATCCTTCCGCAGGTAATATGCAGCCCATATTGCCTGCTACCGGTTCAATAATGATGGCAGCTATTTCGTTTTTATGTTCCTGCATCAGTTTTTGTACGGCCGCTAAATCGTTGTATGCACAGGTAAGGGTATCGTTGGAAACACCTCCTGTTACACCCGGTACCGTCTGAATATCAAAAGTGGCCAAACCACTGCCGGCTTTTACCAAAAACGGGTCTGCATGACCGTGATAACAGCCTTCAAATTTTATGAATTTATTTTTGCCGGTATAGCCCCTGGCCAGCCGCAATGCACTCATGCAGGCTTCGGTACCGCTGCTTACCATGCGGATGAGATCAACATTACTTGTCATGCTGATGATGAGCTCCGCCATTTTAATTTCCAGTTCGGTAGGGGCTCCATAAGAAGTGGAATACATGGCTTGTTCCTGTATGGCTTTTATCACCGGTGGGTAGGCATGTCCCAGTATCATGGGTCCCCATGAAGCGATATAGTCTATGTATTTATTGCCATCTGCATCGAACAGGTAAGCGCCCTGTGCGTTTTGCATAAACAACGGCGTACCCCCTACGCTCTTAAATGCACGAACGGGTGAGTTGACACCTCCTGGAATGGATTGTTGCGCACGTTCAAATAGTGTTTTGCTGGACTGTATGTTCATGAATGTATTGTTTATGCAGGCTGTAAAATTAAACCATTCAGTAATACAAAAGGGTAAGTGAGGCGGATGTAAATGATTATTTTTGCTGCTGCTTTGCACGGTAAGTGTCAATAATAATTAACTAACAAATCGTATTTATGGAATACAGACAATTGGGTGCATCGGGTTTGTACGTGCCGGTGTTAAGTTTTGGTACAGCCACATTCGGTGGTGGCTCAGCCTTCTTCAAAGCCTGGGGCAGTACCCAGGCAGATGAAGCTACCCGCATGGTAAATCTATGCATGGACGCAGGTGTGAACCTGTTTGATACAGCCAATGTGTACTCAAAGGGTATGGCGGAAGAAATATTGGGAAAAGCCATTGCTGGTCAGCGCGATAAACTGCTGCTTTCTACCAAAGCCACGTTTCCGATGGGCGATGGCGCCAATGAGTATGGTTCTTCGCGCCAGCATTTGATTAAATCATGCGAGGATAGTCTGCGGCGCCTGAACACCGATTATATTGATATCTACCATATGCATGGTTTTGATGCGGTGACGCCTGTAGAGGAAACGCTTAAAACACTGGACAATCTCATCCAGAGTGGTAAAGTGCGCTATATTGCCTGCTCCAATTTCTCCGGATGGCATTTAATGAAGTCTTTAAGTGTAGCCGAAAAATATGGCTGGAGTAAGTACATTGCCCACCAGGCTTATTATTCGCTGCTGGATCGTGAATTTGAATGGGAACTGATGCCCTTGGGGATTGATCAGCAAATTGGTACTATTGTCTGGAGCCCGCTGGCTTCAGGAAGATTATCGGGTAAGTATAGACGAAATCAACCCCTGCCGGCAGATAACCGCGTGCAGCAGGGTGGCGGCCATGGTCCGGCACTGGATGAAAACCACCTTTTTACTATTATGGATGCGCTGGATGCAGTAGCAGAAGAAACGGAAAAAAGCGTGGCGCAGGTAGCCTTAAACTGGTTGCTGCAAAGACCTACAGTAGCCAATATTGTGGTGGGTGCCAGAAACGAGGAGCAATTAAAGCAAAACCTGGAAGCGGTGGGCTGGAACCTTAGCATAGACCAGGTAAAGAAACTGGATGCTGCCAGCGATCGCGATCCCATTTATCCTTACTGGCACCAACGCCAGAATACAAAGCTGAACCCATTACCTGATTTTTATCATAATAAGTAAGGGCCTGGTGGGATAGCAGTGAATGAACCAGTATAAAATTACAGCATGAATGTTTTTATTACCGCCGGGATTGTTGACACAGGGTTACAGGTCCTGCGTGATGCCGGCATTTCTTATACTCAATGGACAGAGAAGACAGTACTGCCGCAGGACGAGTTAATTGCACGCTGTAAAAGTTTCGATGCATTGCTAAGCACGGGCGCCAATAGGATTGATGCGCATTTTTTACATTCCTGCAGCCACCTGAAAGTAATTGCCCTGCATGCTGTAGGCTACGATAACGTTGATATTGACGCTGCCACGCAATTAAAAATTCCCATAGGTAATACACCCCGGGTTTTAAGCGATGCTACAGCAGATACCGCTTTTTTGCTGATGCTGGCCACCAGCCGCAAGGCGTTCTATATGCACAAGACCATTGCCAAAGGCGAATGGACATTTTTTGACCCCGCGGTTAACCTGGGCGTAGAACTGCAGGGCAAAACACTGGGCATATTTGGACTGGGAAAGATTGGCTACGAAATGGCGAAGCGTTGCAAAGGTGCTTATGATATGGAGATCATCTACCATAACCGCAGCAGCAATGAAGAAGCTGAAAAGAAATTGGGCGCCCGTAAAGTTTCTTTTGATGAACTGCTGCAAGAATCGGATGTTTTGTCTGCACATGCGGCACTTACTTCAGTGACAAAAGAGATTTTTAATGCCACCGCTTTTGCAAAAATGAAAAGCACTGCTATTTTCATCAATACAGCAAGGGGCGGCATGCACAATGAAAAAGATTTGATAACAGCATTACAGCAGCAGCTGATATGGGGGGCCGGACTGGATGTTACCAACCCCGAACCGATGCTGGCAAACAATCCTTTGTTGGATATGCCCAATGTATGTATACTTCCACATATTGGTTCTGCCACCTTCGAAGCAAGAAGTGCCATGAGCAGGCTGGCGGCAGAAAATATAGTGGCTGGTTTACAGGGGAAACCATTGCCCAATTGGGTAAATCCGTTTTGACAGATTATCGGTCTGACGTCCCAGTCTTACAGAAAAGCTTTTTATAAAGCTGTCATGCCAGACGTCAGACAGCTGCCAGTAAAGCTGGTTTTGTATGATGCAGTTTCAATACCAGTTCCCCAAAAAGGGTATTGGCCCAGGCAAACCACTTGCGGGTAAATTTCGCCGCATCGTCTTTGTGAAAAGATTCGTGCATAAAGCCCGTGCCGGCGTGTGCACTCACCAGCATCTGCAAACATTTTTTTATCTCTGAATCGTTACTACTGGTAAGTGCCCGCATGGTAATGCCCAGTGGCCATATCATCTGCATACCTGCATGCGGTCCGCCAATGCCTTCCGCTACTTTACCTTTAAAGAAGAAAGGATTTTTATCTGAGAGAATTAATTTCCTTGTATTCTGATAAACGGGATCAGCTACCGGTTTTGCATCAAGGTAGGGTAGTGATAATAAGCTGGGTACATTGGCATCATCCATTAAATTGAAACTGCCAAAGCCGTTTACTTCATACGCATACACTTTCCCCATTTGCAGATCCTGTACCGTGGCAAACTGCTGCAATGCTTTTTCCACTTCTGTTGCCAGTTGCAGGCATTCGTTGGCCAGGGCAGCATCTTTATAAATTTTATTGACCATTTCAGCCGCCTGTTTTAGAGAAACCACGGCAAAAAAGTTAGATGGAATTAAATAAGGGAATATGGTGGCATCATCGCTGGGCCTGAACATGGAGCAGATAAGTCCCACGGGTTTTACCGGGTAGCCATAGCCGCCCAGCGGCACTCCATCCGTAGCCCAGGCAGTGTTGCGTTGAAACGAATAGGGGCCATCGCCGTTTTTACGTTGCTGCTCTTTAAATGTTTTTACAATAAGGGCAATAGTGGCTTTCCAGCTATTATCGAATGGCGTGGTGTCGCCAGTCAGCTGCCAGTATTTATGCGCCAGGCGGATAGGGTAACACAGCGAATCGATCTCCCATTTTCTTTCGTGGATACCCGGCTTCATATCTGTGATGTCTGTATGCTTCCATTCGCTTACTTTGTTTTCATCTTTGTAAAAGGCGTTGGCATAGGGGTCTTTCTGAATACATTTGGACTGCCGGTTAATCACGCCGGTCACCAGTTGCTGCAATTTTTCATCACCTTTTACCAGCGAAAGATAGGGCCATACCTGTGCGGTGCTGTCGCGCAACCACATGGCGTCAATATCGCCGGTAATTACATAGGTATCCGGTTTGCCGTCCAGCATTTCAAAATCTACAGTGGTGTCCAGTGTGTTGGGAAAGCAGTTTTCAAATAACCACGCAATCTCTTTTCCGGGCAGGGACTTCTTTATTTCTTCTATCGCTGCTTCCACATGTGCACTGGTGAATTTTCTTTGTGCCAGTGGAGGCCGCTGGCTTTCAAAACCTTGGGTGCCCTGTGCAAAGAGCTTGGTCCTTTGCAATAGTAATCCTGCGCCTATCACGCTGCCTGTTTTGATAAATCGTCTTCTGCCGGTCATGGTTGCAATGGTTGATTAATGATGATAATTTATTTTTTCCTATTGGTGATACTTCGGCAAACGCTGTATGCCAACAGGGGAGTGTTGAACAGGCGTGGCTGGTGGAGACACCAGGCCACGTGTATCATTGCAATATTAATGCAATAATCTTACCGCATCACGTGCAAAATAAGTAGCTATTAAATCGGCGCCTGCTCTTTTCATAGAAGTCAGGGTTTCAATAATGGCTTTGTTTTCGTCAATCCAGCCCATTTGCGCGGCAGCTTTTATCATGGCATATTCACCACTGATATTGTAGGCACTTACCGGAACATTTACTGCATTTTTTACTTCTCGGATAATATCAAGATAGCTGAGGGCTGGTTTGACCATTACAATATCAGCACCTTCTTCTACATCAGCTATGGTTTCTTTGATGGCTTCAATGCGGTTGGCGTAGTTCATCTGGTAAGTTTTTTTATCGCCAAAGCCAGGGGCGCTGTCCAGCGCATCCCGGAACGGGCCATAAAAGCAGGAAGCGTATTTGGCGCTGTAGGCCATGATACCTGTTTTGGTATAATTGTTTTCTTCCAATGCTTTACGGATGGCGCCAATGCGGCCATCCATCATATCGCTGGGGGCTACAAAATCGGCACCGGCTTCTGCATGACTGATGCTCATCTTTACCAGGGCTTCTACCGTTTCGTCATTTACAATTTCACCTTCTTTTACAATGCCGTCGTGGCCATAGATGGAGTAGGGGTCCAGCGCTACATCGGTCATTACCACCATTTCCGGAACCGCCTCTTTGATGGCACGCACGCTCCGTTGCATCAGGCCTTCTTTGTTCCAGGCTTCCTTGCCGGTATTGTCTTTGGTTTCGTCTTTTGCCTTTACAAAAAGTAAAATGCATTTGATGCCCATGCTGTATAGCTCCTTCACCTCCTTCACTGTAATATCTAAACTGTTGCGGTAATAACCCGTCATGGAAGCTATGGGTGTATGCAGGTTTTCGCCTTCGTCAATAAATAGCGGAGCGATAAAATCATTTGGGCTTAATGATGTTTCTGCAACAAGGCTGCGCACAGAAGGGCTGCTGCGAAGTATTCGTGGGCGTTTTTGCAAGTACATAAAATTAGTTATTGCTGCGTTTGTATAGTAAGAAACAGGAAATTAATGATTTGTTGGCAAGTTACACGTCATTCCCGTGAAAACGGAAATCTGGATCTGACATATCCGTAAATTAAACTTTTGTTAGTGCTTCCGGTTGATTACTGCCTGCGCAGGAATGACGGCAGCTTACAATAGCAACTGATACTGTGTGAAAAGAGATTTTCGTAATTTAAAAATCATATCCAATCTTTTGGATTTAAACAAACCTGCCACAATTTGTCCTCCTCACTTCCCGGCTCTGGTTTATAATCATATTCAAATCTTACCGTTGGCGGTAAGCTCATCAAAATACTTTCTGTTCTGCCATTTGTTTTAAGACCGAATATCGTTCCGCGGTCGTGCAGTAAATTAAATTCCACATAGCGCCCGCGCCTGATTTCCTGCCAATGTTTTTGGCTTTCGGCGAAAGCCATGTCCTTTCTTTTTTCAACGATGGGTAAATAGCCATTGAGAAAAGCATTGCCATTTGCCTGCTGAAATGCAAATAATTTTTCTGTTGCTGCTTCATTTTGGGGTCGCTGGTGATCATAGAAAACGCCGCCGATGCCACGGGTTTCGTTGTTGCGGTGACTGTTGATAAAATAGTCATCGCAGCGCTTTTTGTGTTTGGGGTACAGGTTGTCGCCAAACGGCTCCATCGCATTTTTTATTACCTGGTGAAAATGCCGGGCATCTTCTTCAAAAAGATAAGACGGTGTGAGATCCGTACCGCCG
>JANPGT010000922.1:0-9873 GCA_031424135.1 Chitinophagaceae bacterium | reverse complement strand
TCACCAGGGCCTGCGTTTTTCCCTTGGCAGTATCCAGCAGCGCCAGTACAGGCAGCAGAAACCCAATGGTTTTACCCGAACCGGTATCTGCCAGTACTGGCGCTGCTGGATACTGCCAAGGGTAAAACGCAGGCCCTGGTGATTGTGCCTTCCCGTGAGCTGGCGCTGCAGATTGAACAGGTGTTTAAGAAGATGGGCACGCCTTTTAAGGTAACCTGCTGTTATGGAGGCCATTTACGTGAAACTGAAGAAAACAACCTGGTAGAGGCCCCGGCCCTGCTGATAGGCACGCCGGGTCGGCTGGCCGACCATATCCGGCGTGGTAATATTTCCACCGCTACCATCGAAACACTGGTGCTGGATGAGTTTGACAAATCGCTGGAACTTGGGTTTAAGGAAGAGATTTCGTTTATCATCAGTCAGTTGCCCGGCATCAAAAAACGAATACTTACTTCTGCTACGGAAGCAGTGGAGATTCCGGGTTTTCTTGGTATGGAAGCGCCCGCCAGGCTGAACTTCACCACCGGCAATACCGATACCCAGAAATTATGGGTAAAAAAATTACTGAGTAAGGAAAAAGACAAGGCTGATACGCTTTTCAGGCTTATCTGCCTGCTGGGAAACCGTTCAACCATCGTTTTTTGCAATCACCGCGAATCGGTAGACCGCACCAGCGCCCTGCTTAAAGAAAAAGGGCTGGTCAATGTATTTTATCATGGCGCCCTGGAACAGCAGGAACGCGACAGTGCCCTCTGCAAATTCAGGAACGGCACCTCCAACGTACTGGTCACCACCGATCTGGCTTCGCGGGGGCTGGATATTCCCAATATCCGTTACATTGTTCACTACCATCTTCCTGCCACAGAAGACGTGTACACGCACCGCAATGGCCGCACCGCCCGTATGGATGCCAGCGGAACGGTTATACTGATTGTGGGGCCCGACGAGAAACTACCTTCCTACGTGCCCGCAGATACAGAAATCATTGAACTGCCGGAACATGCCGTGCTGCCCGAAAAACCTAAATGGAGCACCCTGTTTATTGGCGCTGGAAAAAAAGACAAAGTCAACAAAATAGATATCGTTGGTTTTCTTTCGCATAAAGGTGAATTGAAGAAAGAAGACATCGGCCTGATTGAAGTAAAAGATTTTTTCTCTTTTGTGGCCATCCGCAAATCCAAAGCAAGCGCTACCCTGCAACTGGTGAAGACAGAAAAAATCAAGGGTAAGAAAGTGAGGATTGATGTGGCTAAATAGTTGCCTGTATTGGGATTTCCAGGATGCAGGAATTAATTGGATTGTTTTGCCCCGCGTTCACTTCGTTTAACCCCCAGTGATATCCACTCATCAATACTAATTGCCTTTCACCGATACCTGCTGTTTTTTTCTTTTCCAACTGTAACATGTTTTACAGGGTTGCGTCTTATTTATTGTAGCAGATGAGCAATGAAGAAAAGAAAACCAGCTTATTAAACTTTTAAATATTTAGTTATGAAAGGCAAATACATTACCCTGCAGATACTGATAGCAGCAAGAACTGCCGGCAGGAAATAAAGAAATGTTCGGGTTGCCGGTAAAACACCGGCAACATTCAAAAGAAATCAGCTTAGTAAACTTTAAAATATTTAGTTATGAAAGGCAAATACATCACGCTGCAGATACTTATAGCAGCCAGGACTGCAGGCAGGAAATAAATACCCTGTTCGCTGGTAAAACAGCAACTCCGCTGAATAAATAACCTTATCCATCTTATAAGTGAGGCTGTTTCAACAATTTGAGGCAGCCTTTTTTTTGCCCATTCCTGCCAGCGCATCATTTTGTTTATTCATTGCTTCCGGCTAAACTCATTTTTTCTTTTATGGGGTCTTTGCAAAAAAAGATGCTGTCTTTGCACAAAATGCGAAGGAGGTAAAAAATACGGGAAATAGTTTTGCAGACTTGCAAAATACTTTACACTAAAATGCGAAAACGATAAAAAATACGGGAAATAGCTTCGCAGACTTGCAAAAGACTTTGCACTAAATGCGAAAACGATAAAAAATACGGGAAATAGCTTTGCAGACTTGCAAAAGACTTTGCACTAAATGCGGAGACGAAAAAAATACGGGAAACAGTTTTGCAGACTTGCGAAAGACTTTGCACTAAATGCGGAGACGATAAAAAATGCGGGAAACTGTTTTGCAGACTTGCGAATGACTTTACACTAAATGTGGAGACGATAAAAAATACGGGAAATTGCTTTGCACGTTTGTTAGGCAGGTCTGAATCAGTATTTGCAGGCGTAAGCGATGGCATCAGGCCATAAAAAAAAGCCACCTTACGGGGTGGCTTTTTTTGTAAACAAACGGAGATACTTGTTTACAAAAAGAATATATATAAAAGGGATGGATTACAAACGGGAAAAACAATAGCTACATTACTGGTTTCGGGCAATCAGTTCTTCCATTGTCGGTGCCATGAAAGCCTTTTCTTTTTCCAAGGCCGATGCTGATACTGACGCCGGAAAAATAATACCAGTCTTTGAATTTAGGTCCGCCCCTGATGGTGCCATCTGCCGGGTAGGCAGTAACACCATTCTTCAACTCGCCGCCACGCCAGGCCATTTCAACAGCTTTGGCGCCATTTGCTGCCTGTAATATCGCCTGGTCTACATAGGTAGAGCTAACATCGTCAAGGTAATCTGTATTGGTTTTTCTCAGTCCAATTTCATAGCTGAGTGTAATATTGTCGGTAAACCTCCAGCGTATACCGCCACCAAACGGAATGGACAACTGTGTAAGACGGTAAGGCTTCCTGTTATAAGCTGCTATTCCCTGGCCTTCTGTACCCAAAGGTTGCAAATATACTTTTGCACCCAGACTGTCGTAAGAATAGGGATTGTAATGAAAAACCGCCAGGCCTGCGAATACATAGGGGCTGAACCGGTGATAATCCAGGTTGAACAGGCTATAGTCCAGCAACAGGTTGGCTTCTGTAATTTTTGTATGAAAATTTAAATTTCTTGCACGTAAGTCTGCCTGCCGCGTATATTTATCATCGGCCGCCAATGCAGCGTAGGTAAAATTGGTGCGCAGTGCAAAGTGATTGCTCAGGTCATACCGCAGGCCCAACGATATGGCGCCTTTCGCCTGCTGGGTGGTAAAATTTTTGTCCTGCAGATCTCCCTGGTAATTGCTGAATCCACCAAACAGCTCAACATGTAATTTCTGTGCGTGTACAATAGAAGGAATAAGAATACATAGCAAAAAAACTTTTCGCATAGATTGTTTTTGGGTAAAAAAATTGAATAACCGTTAAAAAAGGACAGTTGGATTTTACAGGGAGCGATCTGCGTGAATAAGATTACGGGGGTAATATATAAACGGTTGGGCACACCTGTTTATGCAAGGATTGCGCCAAACATTTGTTAAAGGGAAAAGCGAATGCAGCGAATATTTTTTTGGCAATTTTTGCAAAAATTTACAACAGCGTATTTGCTGTTTTCATTGTTATTGCTTTTGACTGCAATTGCTGGTGAAGCGGCTTGTACCATACCCGGTATAATTGTATAGCCGCGGATATTATAAACACAATGCCTACAATAATATTAATGATCCTGTGGCTGGCATTTAATTTATTCAGCAGCCACCTGCCTGCAAAAATAAAAATGCCCAGGCCGGTAAGGGTGCCAATGCCGATGCCCGCCGTATAGCTGTTAAACTGGGCAGGTTGTGGCAGCAGTATTTTATTGCTGAGCAGGTAAGTGCTCCAGATAAACCAGAAAGGTATTTGTACAGGGTTGATGGCGCTCATGGTAAACCCCAGCCAGAACCGCTTCATATTGTTGCTGAGCAATATATTTTTGGCATTGCTGCTTTTTTTGCTGGCGGCCATAAAACTGCTGAAAGCCAGTACAAGAAAAAGGAAGACGGTAACCCATTCCAATATGTAAAACAATTGCTGGTGGGCTATCACCCAATCAATGCCCTGTAAAGAAAGCCGTACATAGAGAATTTCTACCAGTGCCACACCCAGTGAAAACCATATGGCTTTACGGGTATTTTCAGTAATGGCTATCTGCATGGCAGAAACATTCAGGCTGCCTAATGGAAGCGCGCCCAGGAAGCTTATAAGCATACCAATAAAAAAAATGGTCAGCAGGCTAAGCATACATCTGTTGCAGTTTTTGTTCGCACAGCTTATTTTCTTTCATCATCTGCATTCCCTGTTTTTGCGTAAGATAAGGTATGCCTTTCTTGTGGTTCATACGGCTGATGCGCCAGAGAATGATCCAGTGGCGGATAATTTCTTTCCAGGCAAAAAAGAGACTGTGTCTGGGGTCGTACATATGGGTGGGTTCAGACCCTGCACCATTTAATTCGATAATAGAAAAGTTCCTGCCGGCTTTTAATTCTTCCCAGGTAGTAAAACGGATGTCCAGGCGGCCATAATAAAAACCGGGCACCTGCTGGCAGATTGTATCGATGGTTTTTACAAATTCCTCATCTGCCAGGTGCGAATCGTCCAGGAATTTGGCACCGCGGGCATGGTTGCCATAGGGCACCAGTTCCCTGGTTTCGCCTGCGGGCAATACTTCCAGCAAGCTGTCGCTATATAATTTCTGCAGCACGGGTAGCTGCAGTATAAACCTTTTGTCTTTCAACAGCAACTGCTGCATGGTCGCATGTCCATCGCCTGTTACACCCAGCATTTCTTTTCTTACAATGCCCGATACATGCCCCTGTGCTTCTCCCGGGTAGCGGTAATAAAATACGCCTACTTCATTGGGCTGTGGTACAAATTCCTGCACCAGGTAATCAAGTGGCGATTGTGCCGAATAGGCTATCAAATCAGCCTCATTGACCAGCTTCTTAACACCCCTGCCCTGCCCGCCAATATCAGGTTTTCCAATCAGCGGATATTTGAACTGCAATTCCTGCAGGTGCCTTATTACAGTGGGGGTATCAGTCCCTGTAATAAAATAGGCCGTCTTCGGATAATAATGGGCGGGTCTGATATCGTAAATTTTTTTCTTTGATTCCATCAGAAAGCCACCGTACTCAATGGTAGGATTGGCTGCAGCGAAAAAGAAAAGAGATCTTGCCCGGGCTGCCAGCAATACCCATACTGGCATTATCCAGCCATAAACAGCATTGAAAGACCAGTATTCCCAATTGAAAAGCCTTATAAAAAAAGGACGGTAGAGTAAGCGGTGGAACCAATTCATTATTGAAGGGCTGCGGCTTTAGTAAAATTAAAATGGTGTATGCTGCGGGTGTTGTCATGCAGGTCTAAGTATTGCATGGTGGATCTTTCTTCTGCTATTTCCATGGCAGTAACGCTTACGGTCAGCATCTGCCCGTCGCGGTTCATGCGCAGATCGTTTTGCGTGTCTCCGTCGCCTGCATGCAAATGAAACTGCACGATTTCTTCCATGGAAGGATTTGGGCAAGCCTGCTGCCAGTTTTCAAACCAGTTTTTTCTTTTGCTGATGGTGGCGGCATCGTATAAGGTGGCAGAAGACCAGGTGTGCGATAAGGCAGCGTCGGGCTCATGAATATACTTTTGCTGACCATCCCAGCGGCATTCAAAAAGGCGGTTGCCAGTCCATAATATTATAGTAAACGGTTCAATGCCGCCCAGGTCAGCTTTATTATAGCCGTCCATGAGATCGGTGGCTGCAACAATGTCCAGAAATGCCAGGCCCCTGCTTTTACGATAGGGTGGCTGGTGCAGGTGTTTGGTGAAAGCGCCATTCAGCAAAACTGCCGCCTGGCCTGTATTGGTACAGGCAATCCAGGTACCACCGGCATTGCTGTCTCTGGGAAACAGCAGGGTATATCCATTAATGGTATATTCTTTTGGGGGAACCGCTTTTGCGCGGCTGCTTTTCTCATCGCGGTTATGGGTAATAAAGACCCTGTTGCCAGCCGGGATAAAACTTACTGTGCACATGATGCGCGGAACTTAATGGTGGAAGAGGCAACACCAAATCCTTCCGGTACCTCAATGTCTGATACCTCGCGGATGCCTACTTTAACAAGCGCCATATGGTGAATGGTATGTTCCAGGTTATAGGCAATCTCCCGGTAATAATTGGTGTCAAAATCAATCAGCTCATTTGTATTGTCGTTGTAAGAACCCCGCAATACCATACTTTTATTTGCCCTATCCAGGTTTTCGTAGATGTATTTAAGAAGGTCCATTGCCACAGCTCTTTCAGTTTCTATGGTAATATCCCTTTTCCTGTTCTCGTAATTTACAACGCCCTCTTCATAACCTTCTTCCAGGCAGATAAACATTTCTATGATATGTCTTACATGCTGGCCAATGCTGGCATTGGAAAGAATTTTGCTGCTGTATACATACTGGCTGTCGTTCAGCAGTTCCAGCGAAGCGGATAACTGAACAAAAACATTTTGAATTGCTTTTTGCAGGTGCATACTTTCCTTGGGTTAATTCTTTTTAAATACGGCAATCGAAAGGTATTGGATGTTGTGCAACAGCTGCAATGCGGCGGCTATCTTTATTTATTGGCTAAGATACAGGAAATTACTTTTTTTAGTGCCCGGGCACAGCAGGAAACTGCCTTTTAACCCTATTCCGGAAGGTCTATTTTTTTCTGGCCTGTACAGATAAAGACACATTTACATTGTCACCCAGTACCAAACTGTTTCCTCCCACTTTGTAGTCGCGCCTGTTTAGCTGGAAATTGCCTTCAAACAGGTATCCGTCGTTGGCGGGCGTGGCTTTAAAGGGAATTGAAACCGACCTGGTGGTGCCTTTTATGCTGAGCTGCCCGGTTACGGTGAAATTAGATCCCTTTGCGCTTACCTTTTCTGATTTAAAACTGATTTTTGGGAATTTGGCGGCATCAAAATACTCCTCTTTTCGCAGGTGGTTGTCACGTGCATCGTTATCCGTATTTACGGTAGCCGTGCTGATGCTGATGGAAAAAATAGTTTTTTCAGGATTGGCTTTGTCAAACACAATATCACCTTCCAGGCCCTTGAAACTACCCCCCGTACTGATGCCAAAATTCTTAATGGTAAACTTTATGGTGGACTTGTCGTCCACCGGCTGATAATCCTGGGCATAAATACTGGTAAGACTGCATATACAAATAAATAGTGTCACAATTCTTTTCATGTATTGATGTTTCCTTTGAAGGGTCAAATTTATCTCCAATCTATGTTAAATAAAAATAACAAACGCTGCCCCTAAACCTTCCCGGCAACTCCGGGTCTTACACGCTGCAATACACTCAGTACCTGTTGACGGAAGATGATCAGCAATACAGCACAGCAAACAAACGCAATCATGGCTTCAGTAAAAAGCCCGTAATCTCCATCAAATTTTACGCCCAGTTTTGTAATGTGAAAGAAAATAGCGCCGGCCATCAACCCCATGCCCAGACCTGCCCCCCAGCCCGTTGTACGCGGATAGAGAATCAATACAGCAGCGACCAGTTCAAATACACCGGTACCAATCCTTCCCCATGGCTCCATGCCCAGCTCCGTAAACAATCTCACCGATTGTTCATGCGCGGTAAATTTGAAATACAAAGTGGAGAGCATGATAAAAGCTGCTGTCAGCCTCAGTACCCACTGCAGAATGATTTGAATTTTCATACAATTTTTTTAATAACACGAATTGCTTTCCGTCGGCTATTTCTCTGTATATGGATTGAGACGAATTAGCGGGAACGATTTTTGTCCCGCCGGCTCGTGTAATTCGTAATAATCCGTGTCAAAGGCTTAGTGATAAATTTTACTCCAGTTGGCGTCTGCTTTCTTTTTCAGGCTGGCTTCATCCTTGTTCCAGTCGGTAAGCGTATTATTGAAGAATTTGTTATAAAACAGGTTGAGTTTGCCGTTTACTATTTTAAATGTTTTTGGGTCAATCTCCACTTTCTCGCCTTTTGCCCCCATGGCGTAAGAACACCAACCACCGTACTCGGGCTCGTATTTGGCAGGGTTCTTTTTAAATTCTTCCTTGTTGGCGGCAGATGAAAAATAATACGTAACGCCTTCGTAGGCTACGGCGTTTTCCCTGCTGCCTTTTACAGCTTTGTTCTGGGCAAAATAAGCCACCGGGTCATAGCCACTGATGGCCAGTCCTTCGTTCAGGTTAAACTGTTTTTTGCGCAGCGGCCCCTGGTCCTGCGCCTGTACGCCGGTGACCAGTGCCGACAGCATAAAGAATAATACAATCCTTTTCATAATGATGCTTTGTTTAATACAGGGCAAAAGTATAATGGCAGTTTTCCGCGGCCTGTCACCTAACTGACATTTACCAGGTTTTGAATTTTTTTAACATCCGGAAAGCAAATCTGCTGCCGGTTGTAAGTAATCGTTTGCTCTGCCGCCAGCTCGTTTATCATTGTGGTAACGGTCTGCCTGCTGGATCCAATCAGGTGGGCGATGTCTTCGTGGGTGAGATAATTGGGAATGCAAAGGCCTTCACTGGTAGTATCGGTAATGTTTAGCTGCAGCAGCTGCCAGAAAAAATTCAGCAGCCGGGTTTTAACGTCTTTGTTCAGCAGGTTTACCAGGCGGTTCTGAAAATTACGCAGCTTGTTACCCACCTGCTTTGTGTATTTAAGTGCTATTTCAGGTTTCCGGCTCAGTAGTTTTTCGAAATCGGCAATATTAAAAGCGCAAAGGCTTACATCGGCTTTATACGCCTGGGCAAACTCGCCGTTCAGGTTGTTTTTTTCCAGGGTGAACTGGCCAAACAATTC
The DNA here is from genome assembly GCA_031424135.1 of Chitinophagaceae bacterium. GTDB lineage: Bacteria > Bacteroidota > Bacteroidia > Chitinophagales > Chitinophagaceae > JACMLD01. The sequence goes on along the minus strand of JANPGT010000922.1, from coordinate 1,151 downwards.
TCCCTGTTGAATGATTTCCTTTATAATTTCATTGCCTGCTTCATCAATATAACCAATGCGTATATACCCCTCTTTAATAAAATAGAGCTTGTTGTGATTAAAGGCTTCAAAATAGATATACTCGCCTTTTTTAGCTTCAATAAAGTGATGCACCAAATCGAGTTCCTGGTATTCCTGGTCAGAAATATGGCACCAAAGATCATAATTACGAATCAGTAACATTTTTCTGTCTACAGTCATATCAGGCGTAAATTCTTTATCAAGATACAATAATTAACGAAAAAAGTTGGCGTACAGACTCAAACCGCTACCGGTTATTAATTTAACAGCGCTGAGCAGCAGATTCCTTTTATGCATAAATAATCTGCGAATCTGTGGCTAATTTTCTTACCCTATGCCTCATTTGGTTTAGATTTACTGAAATTTTTACAGAGATGGAAATACCTACCGTAGCGGGGCTGTTTGCAAATGGCGACTCACCTGAAGTTTTATTTTGGGTGGGCTGTGCCGGCAGCTTTGACCAGCGTGCCCAAAAAATTACCAAAGCTTTTGCACTGATATTGCAGAAGACCGGAACACGGTATGCTATACTGGGCAAAGAAGAAATGTGTACGGGCGACCCTGTACGCCGTGCCGGAAATGAGTTCATGTTCCAGATGATGGCCTACCAGAATATTCAGCTGCTGAATAACTACGGCATCAAAAAAATAGTGACCACCTGCCCGCATTGTTTCAATACCATCAAGAACGAGTACAAAGAGTTGGGAGGCGACTATGAAGTGATACACCACACGGTTTTTCTGCAGCAACTGATAGAAGCCGGGAAAATAAAGCTGAAGGAGGGCGGTACTTTTAAAGGGAAGCGAATTACTTACCATGATAGTTGCTACTTGGGCAGGGCCAACCAGGTGTATGAAGCGCCGCGCCAGGTCCTGGAATTACTGGATGCGGAACTGGTGGAAATGAAACGCTGCCGTACCAACGGACTTTGTTGCGGTGCCGGCGGAGCGCAGATGTTTAAGGAAGAAGAAAAAGGCAGGGATCGTATAAATTTTGAAAGAGCAGCAGAAGCAATTGATACGGGTGCCACGGTAATAGCTGCTGCATGCCCTTTCTGCAACACTATGATCACCGACGGCGTTAAAAACAAG
>JANPGT010000921.1:0-3091 GCA_031424135.1 Chitinophagaceae bacterium | reverse complement strand
TATCAGTTCCAGCTGGACCGTACCCGTTAGTTCTTTTTCTGTAAGGTTGACAATTTTGGTACTCAGCTCCATTTTATCACCTTCCCTTAAAAACCGGGGCGCATTGGGCTGCACCATCAGGTTTTTTTGTGTTACTACGGTATTGCTGCTGTAGCCAAAGGCCAGGTCTTTGGTATGGGCCAGTGACTGGAATTTCCATTTGGTGAGCGCTTCCGGAATGGTAAAGCCAAATTCAATATTACCGGCACTGTCTGTTTTCAGATCAGGGATAAAGAAAGCGGTTTCATTGAAGTTCTTCCGGATTTGAACCGGGCCGGTTGTTTCGTTAACTGGTTTATTCACGCTTGCTATCACTACCTCGTTAAGCGCTGCTTGTTCAGGTGCACTTTCTGCATCATTAGCTTCTTTCTTCATCCTGGCCGGAGCAGCTTTATCCATTGATACCATAGGAGCAGCACCGGGTGCAGCCGATCTCATCATATCCGTGCTTTCATATCTTTCCCGGTAGGTATTACCCATTGTAAATAAGTAGTCATATGTTTTAGGGAAGTTTTTATACGCTTCATTCCAGTACTTCTCCTGCGAGTTTACCTGGTTAAAGCAAACACCTCCGCCCCAATTACTGTAGCCGCCATAGTATTCCCATATATTCGGCGTATTCCAGCTATGCGGTTTAAATTGGTCCAGCGATGCATCATACATACTGGCCAGCATTTCTGCCGCTATTTTTTCTTTTTTATAGCCGCTGATTTTTATTTTCCATTTTTCATCACTGCCCGGCAGGGTTTTATCGCGGAAGGTTTCGTAACTGATCTGCAATTCCTTATTGCTCCAGGGAATGCTAATGTTGTTGCTGAGACTATAAAAGCGGTTCTGTTGCACAAAGAAATGATGCACGCCAAAACCGCCGCGGTCTGCTTCTGTAGCGGGGAAGCTGAACGACTGCTTGCCATTCAGACTGATAAAATTATATACAGTTTTTGCAGTGTCAGCAGTATTTACAGCCGATTGCCGCTGTTTGTCTATTTCCTGTATCAGGTAAATATTACTGGCTGCTGAACCTATGGTAATTACCGAGATTTCTCCTGGTTGCGGCGTGCTGTTTTTCTGAGACGACCAGTCAAACATAGGCGCGGGCAATGTTTTGCTCTTCTCGTCATACAGCTGTACATATTTGATGTCTTTTACTTCGGAGCCATATTTGTCTTTTGTTAACGCCTCTATTGCATACCAACCCTGAGGGAATTGGGAATTAGGAATCAGGAATTGGGAATTGGCAGTATCGGTTTTCGTGAAATACGTTTTTTCTTTTGCCCATCCGCGGTAATCGCTTTCCTTCTGGTATTCATCATAAGGAAAGGCTTTTATAAACTCTTCCTTGGTCATTGTAAACTGGTCGGGTTGCTGCCAGAAGCGTTTGCGTAGCAGCCTTTCGGGTGCCTGCAGCCTGCTGATGCTGATGCTGACCATGGCGGATTCCGCTACACCTGCAATATTCCTTGTGCTAATGGGAATGCTTTTGAGGCTGTCAGCAACAATGCTTTGGCCATCTGCGAGACCGATGCTTACCTGCAATGCTTTGTAGGCCACGGGCACGGTGGTAGCAGCGCCCCTGGTTTCACCGTTAATATCGGTAATATCGGCGGTTATAGTATAATCAAAAATAGGCTCCAGGCTTTTGTCAACGCTGAGATCGGGGATAGCCTTAAACGTTATGCTGAATTTGCCATCTGTACCGGTAGTAACCACCCCGTTGCTGATTTCCATGTTGCTGCCGCTGGGATAACCTCTTTTCCAGTACAGCCAGGGGTAGATAAACCTTGCCACCCTTTGCACGCGGTATTTTACCTGCGCGCCATCAATATTGTTGCCTGCATAGGCTTTGGCAAAGCCGGTAATGCTGATGCTGTCGTTTACTTTATAACTGCCTTTTGCGGGTTCGTACGCAACAAAGAATTTAGGGCGTTTGTACTCTTCTACGGAAAAGCTGATGCTGCCGTCTATTGCCTCATCCACAATGGTGAACTCGCCGTTCAGGCTGCCCTGGGGCAACAAAAATTTACCTGAATAAGATCCGTATTCATTTGTCTTCAGTTCCATTGAATCAATATCCTCTCCGTTGGCATTGCGAAGGAAGAGTTTGGAGGCAATGCTGTTGTAGACCTTGCTTTTGCGGGTAGTAAAATCTTTGGTGACTGCAATGCCTTTAAAATAAATAGTCTGGCCCGGACGGTAGATACTCCTGTCTGTAAAAAAGAAAACCTGTGCATTGCCTTTTTCATACTGGCTGGCACTGATGCCTTCGGTACTGCTGTTTTCGTCGCGGTAGTATACATAAGACGCGTCGTCCATGAACAACCTGTCCTGCCCGTTGGTAATTTCCAGCTGCAGGTTGCCCTGGCGGTTGCCGTTGTTTTTGGTAAGGCGCAGGTAACCGTTTTTATCGGCCGACTGCTTTTCACCCTTTGTTTTTTTGTTGGCGCGGGTGGTATAATCATACTGGCTCCACCAGGTTTGTACGGCAGCACCGGCCAGGGGCTGTCCGGTTTCGCGGTTTAATATAAAATAAGCGCTGTTATTATTAATATAGCTGATGCCGGATACATAGAAGTATTGCACGGCCAGGGGATTCTTATCAAATGAAAATGCTGCGTTGGTACTGGCCAGTAAAATGAACTGTCCAGCAGGCAGCGCATCTATTTTTACTTCTGCGTTGTGTTTATGGTAATCATCGGTACCGGGCAAAGATTGATCCCAGCTGCGAAGCAAAGGCAGTGCTACCAGTTGCTGCCAGTAATTATCGTCGTAGCGGTTTTCAAGTTTCTTTTTGAGATCATCATTCAGTTGGGCAATACGGAAATACAATTTGGTGAAATTGCGGTAGCTCACCAGGGTTCTGAATGGCTGGCCGGGAATGTTTACTTTTTCTGTAGCCAGGTTCAATTCTTTTTTTTCTATCTGCTGCAAAAGATTAAAGCAATTCGCACGTCCCTCTGATTCCTCCTTCTGCTCCAATACCTGGCGGCAGATATTGGCGGCAATAATGTATTCGCCTTTAAGGCTGTTGGCCTGCTTTTCAGCAGCTGGCAGG
>JANPGT010000920.1:0-2739 GCA_031424135.1 Chitinophagaceae bacterium | reverse complement strand
CACAATTCAATCTGGGAAGCCATTTTAAGGCTGTCCCAGGTTTGCTGCTGGCCGGCGCTGGCAAATACATGTTCGCCAATTACAAAAAAGGTAACAGGCACTGCTTCCTCCTGCATAATGTGCAGCACTTTTTGCGTGCCGTGGTTGGGTCCATCGTCGAATGTGAGATAGATCTTTTTCTTCTTCTTTTTGGCGGCCGGCTTTGTGCTAGCGGTGGCCAATGGTTGCTTTGCAACACGCTGGGTTTGCAGAAGAATGGGTTTGCCTTTTCCGGTGCGTTGGTATACGGCAAGACATACCAGTAACAGTGTTGTTCTGAGAAAAAAGGAAGCGGACTGTGCAGCTCCCTGGTAATCGGGGTCCATAAAGGTTTGGGGGAATTTAGGATATAAATGTATGCAGCCGCCAACGGGTTTGCAATAACTGTTTGGTTAAAGAATCTATAAATCCTGTTGAGGCAAGATGGAACGCAGATTCGTATGATGGATTAAGATGGCTTTTCATCATAACAAATCCTGCTAATCATAAGAATCTGCGTTCCATCCCCCGCCGCCCCGGCGTTTTCGCCAGCAGCTAAAATGGTTCTATATTTAAGGTAAAATAACCCTTCTATGCAAAGTGTTTTTGATGCGGCTGACTGCAAGGCCCTGCTGGAAAGAATTGATAAACTGCAGGATGGTGCCCCCGGCCAATGGGGTAAAATGACGGTGGCACAAATGCTGCGGCATTGCCAGCAACCGGTAAAAGTGGCGCTGGGGGAACTGCAACTAAAACATTCGCTGATAGGTAAACTATTTGGCAAAATGGCCAAACGCAGTTTTCTAAAGAACGAAACCTTTAAGAAAAACCTGCCCACCGCGCCCGAGTTCCTGGTAAAAACCCAGCCGGTATTTGAGCAGGAAAAACAACAATTGACATCATTGGTGCAGCGGCTGATGACGGCAGACCAGAATGCCATTGCCGCCCGGGTGCATCCGTTTTTTGGAAAAATGAATGCAGAAGAATGGGGTATACTCAACTGGAAACACCTGGATCATCATTTACAGCAATTCGGGGCCTAGCACCACGGAGGCAAAGGAAACTCACCCCGCCACGCCAGGGCGTGGCACCCCTCTCTGCTGTGCAGAGAGGGGAAGGACATCGTAGATGTGCAGGGGTGAGTTGAACACCGCGCTATCTCCCCGGTTGTTGGTGTACTGAGTATGGCGAACTATCACCAACAACATCCTGCAGCAGACGCACATAAATCATCACCATGGACACCACCCAAATAACCACCTCCCTCAGCAAAGCCCGCCAATATTTCAATAGCAGCGCTACCCGCCCCTACGCCTTCCGGAAAGCACAGTTGCAGAAACTGAAACAGGTGATCATAGCCAATGAAGCCGGCATTAACCAGGCATTGTACACTGATCTCAAAAAAAGCCCGGAAGAAGCCTGGGCCAGCGAGCTGGGACTACTGATAGCAGAAATTAACCTGGCCATTAAAAACCTGCACAACTGGATGGCACCTGTAAGAGTGGGTACAGATTTGGTAAACCTGCCTTCTTCCAGCAAAATATACAGAGATCCTTTGGGCGTAGTGCTGATTATTGCTCCCTGGAATTACCCGCTGCAACTGGCATTGATTCCATTGGTAGGTGCTATTGCCGGTGCCAACTGCGCCATTGTAAAACCTTCTGAACTGGCGCCCGCCACTGCCGCCATTGTTGAAAAAATTATTGGCGAAGCCTTTGCCCTGGACTACGTACAATGTGTGAATGGCGATGGCGCCACGCTTATCCCCGCCATGATGAACAGCTTCCGCTTTGATCATGTATTCTATACCGGCAGCATACCCGTAGGCAAGATCATCTACCAGCTGGCGGCCAAAGACCTGGTGCCGGTTACTTTAGAATTGGGGGGTAAGAGTCCGGCCATTGTAGAAGCAGACGCCTCCCTGGATGCCGCTGCAAGAAGAATTGTGCTGGGTAAATTCATTAACGTGGGACAAACATGCATTGCCCCCGATTACCTGCTGGTGCACGCTTCCGTAAAAGATGCTTTGATAGAAAAAATGAAAGCCTGCATCGTGCAGTTTTATGGGCCCGATGCAGCTGCCAGTTACGACTATGGTAAAATCATCAATGAAAAACGTTTTGATAAACTGATCAGCTACCTGCCGCAGGGAAATATTATTGCCGGCGGAGAACATGATAAAAGCAAACTGTTTATCGCCCCCACCCTAATAGAAAATGTATCGCTGGATGCTCCCTTAATGACCGAAGAAATCTTTGGACCTATACTACCCGTCTTTAGCTTTACCACTACCGCAGAAGCCATGCAAATAGTGCAGCGCAATGCCAACCCCCTGGCCTTCTATCTCTTTACCGGCTCCAACACAAAAGAACAGGAATGGATAAACGCCGTTCCTTTTGGCGGTGGCTGCATCAACAATACCGACTGGCATTTTACCAATCACCACCTGCCCTTTGGCGGCGTAGGCAATAGCGGGCTGGGCGCCTATCATGGCAAATTCACTTTCGATACTTTTACCCGGCAAAAAGGGGTATTGAAAACACCCAGCTGGTTTGACCCGGCTATTAAGTACCCGAGCTTTAAGGGGAGGTTGAGGTTGTTTAAGTGGTTGCTGAGGTGAAAGAAAACAAACAGATTACTGCCCGCAGGCAGAAGTATTCAATTGCTCCCTACAGCAATTACTTCTTTGCCAGAGCCTTTTTAGCGCGGCTCTTAGGCTTT
>JANPGT010000919.1:0-19384 GCA_031424135.1 Chitinophagaceae bacterium | reverse complement strand
AGGCATTAAACCTGAAAAAATCATGTAAACGATTACAACCATTTTTAACCAACAACTGATTGCTGTATGAAATTCTATGCAAGCGTTTCTCCTGGCGGAGCTATGCCTTCTGCCCCCGGCTTATGGCAAAAAAGAAAATTTGTACTCCTGTTTCTTTTCCTTTTCTCTTCATTTAGTGCTGCTTTTTCACAGGGCAATGTAAAAATTCCTTTAACGGGTGTTATCAAGGACGCTGCCGGCACCGCACTTCCCAATATAACTGTTGCGGAAAAAGGCACCGGTAATGCAACTGTTACAGACACGGAGGGCCGCTTCAGGCTCAATGTAAGCAAACAGAATGCAGTGTTGGTAATATCATCTGTTGGTTTTCTTTCCCAGGAAGCTAAGGCCGGTACAGAAGGAAACCTGGTGCTGGTGCTTGAAAAAGACACAAGAGATTTGGGAGAAGTGGTAGTAGTGGGTTACGGCGCCAGGAAGAAGGAGTCTTTGACAGGTGCTATCTCAACGGTTACTTCCAAAGATCTGGATCGTGTGCATGGCGGTTCTACAGTTAGCTCCGGACTGGCGGGTAAATTGCCTGGTGTAACGTTCCGCATGCCTGATGGCCGCCCGGGTGCAAGTGCTAATATTCAGATCAGGAACTATGGTAATCCATTGTATGTAATAGATGGTATACAGCAGGATGCCGGACAGTTTAACAATATAGCACCCAATGATATTGAAAGCATCACAGTTTTGAAAGATGCCTCTGCAGCAATTTATGGTGTAAGGGCGGCCAATGGTGTGGTGGTGGTTACTACCAAAAGGGGTAAGACCGGTGTTCCTGCTATTAATATTGATGCGTTTTACGGCGCACAGAACTGGTCACGCTTTCCGGAAGTATCCAGTAACTCTTATGATTATATGCGGTATAAGGCCGATGCAGAAATGAATGGCCTCTCGCAGAGTACAGGTATTACACAGGCCGAGCTGGACAGGTACAAAACCGGTACAGAACTGGGCTACCAGAGTTTCGACTGGCGTAAGTTTATCATTAAATCCAATGCGCCCCTTACGTCTGTGAATGTAAATATTACAGGAGGTAATGAAAATATAAAATATTATATCTCAGGAACCCGGCTGGATCAGAACTCAGTATTGGGAAGAGAATACAAATTTGCACGTACCAACCTGCAGTCTAACCTGGATGCACGCATTGCCAAAGGACTGCGCGTAGGTGTTCAGATCAACGGTCGCCAGGAAACAAGAACCAATCCCGGTGTACCCGGCGGAGATGACTACTGGTTGCCAAGGTTTGCAATACTACGGAACCTGCCTACCGAAAGGCCTTATGCAAATGATAATCCTGAATACCTGAACACCATTGGGCAAAATGATGCCAACTGGGGATTCATCAACTACAAAAATGCCGGTAAGTTTTTCCAGGAATGGCGGGTACTGCAGACCAACGTAGATGCTGAATGGCAGATTCCGGGTGTTAAAGGATTAACGCTTAAAGGTGTGTATTCTTATTATATAGCAGACTTGCTCTACAATAACCAGGAGTACACGTATAAAACTTATACCTACAGACCTGGTACCCAAACATACGATCAAACAGGCGGCAGTATCAACCCGTGGAGAGAGAAAGAGCAGGTAAAACAAATCAATACTACCAGCCAGGTTCAGCTGGCCTATAACAAAACTTTTGGAGAACATAGTATCTCCGCAATAGTGGTAAATGAAAGACTCAGCGCACAGCGCAGGCGCAACTGGGTACGCTCTATCCCCGCCTCCAACGCACTACCGCTTATTTATTTTCCTACCCTGGCCGACTACTCTGACACAGAAGACCGGGAAGCCCGTATTGGCTATATTGGCCGGGTAAACTATAATTACGCCAATAAGTATTTTTTGGAATTGTCTGCAAGGCGTGATGCATCGCAGATTTTTGCACCGGACAAACGCGTAGGTTATTTCCCGGCTGCTTCAGTTGGCTGGAGGCTGTCTAAGGAAAAATTTATGGACAGGATATTGGGCCAGCATGTAAACGAGTTGAAAGTAAGGGCTTCTTATGGTACACTGGGTGATGATAATGTGGGTCTTTCCAATTTCTCTTACCTGGAAGGATACCAGTACGGTGCCAATGGAGTGTCTGTTATTGCAGGCCAGCCGGTGGTTGTATCAAGAGACAGGGGTTTGCCAATAAAAAATGTAACCTGGTTTAAAAGTACTATTACAGATATAGGTGCTGATTTCACTCTTTTTAACGGCAAAATTACCGGCTCGTTCGACTGGTTCTACCGAAAACGTACCGGTTTGCGTGCACTGAAATATGATATCCTGCTGCCCAGCGAAATAGGTTACAGTTTACCGACAGAGAACGTAGAAAGTGATGCGCAGTTTGGCCAGGAAGGTTCGCTGGCATACATTGGTAAAGCGGGCAAAGTAAATTTTAATATTGGTGCTAACCTGTCGTATTCGAGATCAAAATTCCTGCAATCTTATAAACCTCTTTTCTTCAACTCATGGGATAAATACCGCAATAGCCGCGAAGACAGGTTTACCAGGATAGACTGGGGTTATGAAGTAGTGGGTCAGTTTGCGTCAATGGACGAGATAAACAATTACCCTGTAAACATAGATGGCCAGGGTAACAGAACATTGTTACCCGGTGATTTGAAATACAAGGATACCAATGGTGATGGAAAAATAAACGATCTGGATCAGCGTCCGGTTGGGTTTGGCGGACCTCAGCCCAATGTCAATTTTGGATTAACGATTGGAATAAACTATAAAAACTTTGATTTCAATGCTGATTTTTCCGGCGGCTCAGGCTATACCTGGTTTCAGAACTGGGAAACCCGCTGGGCATTTCAGAATGGCGGAAACTTTAATACCATTTTTGAAGACAGGTGGCACAGGCAGGATCTGTATGATGTTAACAGCCCATGGATAGCCGGTAAATACCCTGCCAACAGGTTTAACCAGGGTGGACACAGCAACTACAATAAGACGTCTACTTTCTGGGCGCACAATGTAAGATACCTGAGGGCCAGAACCATTCAGCTGGGTTATACATTACCCGTTTCACTCCTGAGAAAAGCAAGTATCAAGAAAGCACGGTTTTATATCAATGCTTATAACCTGTTTTCAATAGACAATATGCGGCAGTACAATCTTGACCCTGAAATCCAGGACGATAACGGTCTGCAGTTCCCGCAAATGAAGAATGTGAACGTGGGCGTAAATCTTACTTTTTAATCATCTTTTATATCAATTATAAATGAAAAAGTTTTTAGCATTGGCTGCGGTTTCAGTTTTACTGACTGCTCCGGCCTGTAAAAAAGACAGCGAGTTTTTGACGGTAACGCCTTTTTCTATCCTTACTACAGAGCAGTCGTTCTCAGACGTAAACCAGGCCGTTTCTATAGTGGCAGATTTGTACAACCGGGTGCTGGATATAACTGCTTTCAAAAACGGATGGGAAAGCTTTATTGACCCGGGTGAAGCGGTGCCTTCCACTTTTGGCCATGTTACCGTGCAAAGAAATGGATGGGGTTTTGGTGAATGGTCCAATTGGGATTATGGATATATCAGGGAGATTAACCTGTTTATTGAAAGAGCCACCGCTTCCACAGGTCTTTCTGATGCAGACAAAAAAAGACTAATAGCAGAAGGCCGTTTTTTACGCGCAGCACATTATTTTGAAATTACCAAACGCATGGGCGGAGTTCCTTTGATAAAACAGTCGCTCCTGTACAACTATAGCGGAGACCCCAGCTACCTGCAGTTTCCCAGGGCAAAAGAATCGGAGATGTATGATTTTATCATTGCAGAACTGGAAGCGGTAAAAGCAGATTTGCCGGCAGATCCCCGTACCAAAGACCGCGCCACCAGGGCCACTGCGCTGGCTATGAAATGCAGGGCTGCATTGTATGCTGCTTCTATTGCAAAGTACGGCGCTTCTACACCTACTATTTCTTTGCCAGGTGGAGAGGTAGGTATTGCCGCCAGCCAGGCTACAGGATATTATACCACCGCCCTGAATGCAGCAAAAGAAATTATGGGTGGCACTGCCGGTGCTTACTCGCTGTACAATAAATTCCCTACCAATGCGGCACAGAATTTTGCCGGTCTTTTTAATGACAATGCCGACAAGCCAGGCAATCCTGAAACCATCTGGATTGAAGATTATAAAATCAGGAGCGGAAAAACCCACGGCTTCACCATCCAGAACCAGCCCATTTTTGGTGCAGAAGAAGTGGAGGGCGGCCGCGTAAATCCTTCGTTAAACCTGGTACAGACTTTTGAATTGCTGACAAACGGCTTTGCCCCACTGCCAATAAAAGATGGCGCCGGCAACCCCATCTATTACAATGATCCGATGGACCTTTTTGCAGGCAGGGATGCAAGACTTGCCGGAACAGTAGTATTACCCGGTTCTAACGGTAAGAACCGGCCGGTAGATATCTATGCAGGCTATCAATTGGCAGATGGTTCAATTGTAACCGGTCCTTCACGCGGATTTTTAGGCAAACTGCCCGGTAGCTCAAACGATGTAAAACTGGTGGGTAACGACGGACCCTTAAACTCCATTGAATACTGCGCACAAAGCGGTTTTTATATACGCAAGTTTGTAGACCCAGCTGTTGGCAGCGGTTCAAGAGGTACAGGAAGTGAAGTGCCCTGGATACGCTACCGCTATGCAGAAGTACTGTTAAATGCCGCTGAAGCTGCTTTTGAACTGGGTAATACCGCCGAAGCAGCCGGCTACCTGAACCAGGTACGAACAAGGGCTGGGTTTACGGTTCCGTTAACAGCAGGTGAGGTAACCTTTAACCGCATTGTAAACGAGCGCCGGGTAGAACTTGCATTTGAAGGACACCTGATCTTTGACTATAAAAGGTGGAGGCTTGCACATATTGTTTGGGATGGTAATCAACTTACCGAAGCAGAACTGGTAGCCAATATAGGCAATGCCCAGAAACGCAATACACAGCCTTTTGCGCTGTGGCCTTACCGGATTCACAATCCCGGAAATCCCAATCATAATAAATGGATATTCAAAATTGTGAAAAACAGCATTGTTACAGGCGCCAGCAGGTTTCAACTGGGTAACTATTACTCAGAAATCAATACCACTATCCTGGCGAATAACAGTAAAATAATAAGACAACCCAATCAATAATTGATTTAATAAACTGTAATAACATGAAAAGCAATTTTCAGTACATATTGGTGATATTACTTGCAGGCCTTACTTTTTCATGTAAGAAGGACAATTACGACCCGCCTTCTTCCAGCTTTACTGGCCGCATTGTTTATAAAGGCGAACCTATAGAGGTGGAATATGACCGTGTTCCTTTCGAACTGTACGAGTATGGATTTGGTAAAGTAGGCCCCATTAATGGTACCATTACACCTGAAGGCGGCTTTTCTCACCTGCTGTTTGACGGTTCGTATAAGTTTTTTATCCGCCCCGGCCAGGGACCGTTTTTATGGCCGCAAACAGGCGGCAAAGCAGATTCCATATCCATCATTATTAAAGGCAATACCACAAAAGATATTGAAGTAGAACCTTACTATATGGTACGCACGCCACAGCTTGCTGCGGCAGCCGGCAAGGTAACTGCTACTTTTAAAATTGAAAAAATCATCACCGATACAAGAGCTAAAGACATTGAGCGGGCTGTCCTTTTTATCAATAAGACAACATTTGTGTCCGGCGATAATAATATTGCACGTACCGAAATAACCGGTGCGGCTATTACAGACCCCAATAACGTTAGCCTCAATGTAACCATCCCCGCAATGACACCCACGCAGAACTATGTGTTTGCGCGCATCGGTGTTAAAATAGCAGGCGTGGAAGACTGGGTGTTTTCCCCGGCAAAGAAGCTGACTTATTAAACTGCATCCGGGTTATAATGTATACAGCGAAAAACCAATTATAACGGAATCAAGATTTTTTAGTTTTCATTTGGCAGTATTTGGTTTGAAAAAAGGGCGGCGATAAGGCCGCCTTTTTTAAAATCATATTAATACTTCCATCACATGCGGCAAAAATTTTGGTAGCTTGTTAAAACGCCCTAACTTCTACGATTCTTAGGCAAATAAAATTCTGGTGATGAAATACTGCTTTTTTATTTCTTGCATATTATTTTTAGGCGGCGATGTTTTTTCGCAGACCGCCTGGTCGTTCAGCAAAAACAAGATTGTAACCCCCTGGGCAGAGAAAGTTGATCCTGCCAACCCGCTGCCGGAATACCCGCGCCCCCAATTGCAGCGCGGTAACTGGAAAAACCTCAATGGACTTTGGCAATACAGCATTCTTCCCAAAGCGGCGGAGGCTATCCCGGCTTCCTTCAGTGGAAGTATACTGGTACCCTTTGCAGTAGAATCTGCCTTATCCGGCGTAGGAAAAACCGTTGGTAAAGACAGCGTGCTTTGGTACCAGCGTAGTATAACACTTCCCGCTGCCTTTAAAAACAATACCGTTCTGCTGCAGTTTGGTGCGGTAGACTGGCTATGCGATGTATATGTAAATGGTAAAAAAGCCGGCACCCACCAGGGCGGCTATGATCCATTTTCTTTTGATATCACGCCTTTCTTAAATAAGAAGGGAGAACAGCAGATTGCCGTACGCGTATGGGACCCTTCAGATGACGGTCCTCAGCCACGCGGTAAACAAATTAACAAACCCAGTGGCATCTGGTATACACCGGTAACCGGTATCTGGCAAACGGTATGGCTGGAAGCTGTGCCCAAAACTTATATCAGTGCTACCCGCCAGACACCCGATCTTGACAGCAAATCAGTTGCCGTTACCGTGTCTGTAGAAAACATACAGGAGGGAGACCAGGTGCAGGTAAGTGCCTGGAAAGGAACCGAAAAAGTTGCGGAACAAACAGCAGTACCCGGTGCGGCTATAAATCTTTCTTTTGCCAACGCGGAGATATGGTCGCCCCAGCATCCTTTTCTGTACGACCTTAAAGTAGCCGTGCTGCGCAAAGGAAAGAAACTGGATGAAGCTGCCAGCTATTTTGCGATGCGCAAAATATCGATGGCGCCGGACAATAATGGCATTCAGCGCATGCTGCTGAACAACCAGTTTGCATTTCAATACGGCCCGCTTGACCAGGGCTGGTGGCCTGACGGATTGTATACCGCACCTACCGATGAAGCATTGAAATTTGATATTGAAAAAACAAAGGAGATGGGCTTTAATATGATCCGCAAGCATGTTAAAGTGGAACCCGCCCGCTGGTACCGCCATTGCGATGAATTGGGTATACTGGTATGGCAGGACATGCCCAGTGGAGATCTTGGCAACCGCTGGGAAAACCGCCCCGGCATTTTTGGACGGGCTACCGATAAAGCACGTACACCCGCCTCTGAAAATATCTATAAAACAGAATGGAACGAGATTATGCAGGACCTCTATAATTTCCCCTGCATTGTGGTTTGGGTGCCTTTCAACGAGGCATGGGGACAGTTTAAAACAAAAGAAATCGTGCAATGGACCATGCAGAAAGATCCTTCGCGCCTGGTAAATACGGCCAGCGGCGGTAATTTTGAAGACGTGGGGCCTATCATAGATTTGCACAATTATCCGGAACCATTGATGCCCGATCCGGATTTGTTTGGTCAGAAAAGAATCCTGGTATTGGGAGAGTTTGGCGGTTTGGGATTGCCGGTAGAGAGTCATACATGGCAGGAGAAAAATAACTGGGGCTACCAGTCTTTTAAAAACAAAGAAGATCTGCTGAAGCGGTATGCCGAACTGATGGACAGAATTCCTGCATTGATTGACAAAGGACTGTCTGCAGCGGTGTACACGCAAACTACCGATGTGGAGGTAGAAACCAACGGGTTGATGACCTACGACAGGAAAGAAATAAAAATACCAGCTGCCACCCTGAAAAGCCTGCACGAAAAACTGTACAATAATTCAAAGGTGAAGTTAAAGTAAGCTGTAAGGCAGGCGCGCTGTGATTAGGCTTGCTTATCAAAAACAGGTAGACAATCATTGGAAATACATTTGCCGGATGACTGGAAATACTTTTATACAAAGAACCCGCAGGGCGATAGTTGTTTTTGGTGTATCAGGCAGTATGCAGTTACAGGCACAGAAAATACAGGCGGGCTTTGTAACAGCAGAAGGCCTGAAGAATAATATCAGTAACACCTGGTACACAACCAATAAAGCGCCACTTTTAAAAGAACATTTTACCAAATTGCCACTTACGGCTATAAAGCCCGGAGGCTGGTTAAAAAGACAACTGGAACTGCAGCGGGAAGGCCTTACCGGTCACCTGGGAGAAATCAGCAGCTGGCTGGCTAAAACAGACAATGCATGGCTGAATAAACAGGGACTGGGTAAAGTGGGTTGGGAAGAATTACCCTACTGGTTGAAAGGCTACGCAAATATTGGCTATATGCTGGCGGATAAGCAGATGATCAGCGAAGCAAAGTTCTGGATTGATTTTGTACTCAGGAACCAGCGGGATAATGGCGATTTCGGTCCCATGGCCATGCCAAAAGGCAACCGCGATCTCTGGACCAATATGCCCATGCTCTGGTGCCTGCAATCGTACTATGAATACAGCAACGATCCCCGCGTGCTGCCCTTTATGACAAAGTACTTTAAATGGCAGCTGAGCATACCCGATGAGCATTTCCTGGAAGACTATTGGGAAAAAAGCAGGGGAGGAGACAACCTGCTCAGTGTTTACTGGCTGTACAACCGCACCGGCGACAAATGGTTGCTTGACCTTGCCACCAAAATTGACCGCAATACTGCCGACTGGCGCAAGAAGGATAACCTTCCCAACTGGCACAATGTAAATATCGCACAGTGTTTTCGCGAACCCGCTACCTACTGGCTGCAGAGTAAGAAGCCGGAAGACCTTGACGCTACCTATAATAATTTTGCACTCATCAGAAAATTATATGGCCAGGTGCCCGGTGGTATGTGGGGCGGAGATGAAAACTCGCGCAGGGGATATACAGATCCGCGCCAGGCAATAGAAACCTGTGGTATGGTAGAGCAAATGACATCAGACCAGCTGCTGCTGGGAATCACCGGAGATACCCGCTGGGCCGATAATTGCGAAGATGTGGCGTTCAATACTTTTCCGGCGGCGTTTATGCCCGATTATAAGTCATTGCGTTATTTAACGGCACCCAATATGGTAGTCAGTGATGCAAAAAACCACGCACCGGGCATTGACAACACAGGGCCTTTTTTAATGATGAATCCTTTCAGCAGCCGCTGCTGCCAGCACAACCATGCAGCAGGATGGGTATATTATGCAGAGAATACCTGGATGGCAACCCCCGGTAACGGACTGGCGGCACAATTGTACACAGAAGGCCAGGTAACTGCCCGCGTAGCCAATGGTACCGAAGTAACCATTATTGAAACAACAAAATATCCTTTTGAAGAAGAAATTAATTTTGAAGTGGTTGTACCGAAACAGACAACATTTCCCCTTTACCTGCGCATACCCAGTTGGTGTAAAAAACCGGTACTGCTGGTGAATGGCAAACAACTGCATCCTACACAAAAAAATGGCAACTATATCATACTCACCGGCAGCTGGAAGAACGGTGATAAAATAAAACTGCAGTTGCCTATGGATCTGCAGCTAAGACAATGGACGGAAAACAAGAATAGTGTCAGCATTAATTACGGACCGCTCACTTTCTCTCTTGACCTGCAGGAGCACTACCAGCAGAAAGACAGTAAGGAAACCGCCATCGGCGATTCAAAATGGCAGGAAAATGCAGATACAAAAAAATGGCCCTCGTACGAAATTTATCCAGCCGTGGCCTGGAATTATGGATTGCTGCTCAATAAAGAAACACCGGAAAAATCATTCAGCATTACAAGAAATAACTGGCCTGCAGACAATAATCCTTTTGTAAATACCGCCGCTCCATTAATACTGGCGGTAAAAGGAAGAAAAATTCCGGGCTGGGGCATTGATCAGTTCGGACTCTGCGGCGTGCTGCCGCAAAGCCCGGTGAATACAGAAGAAGCAGCAGTAGTACTGAAACTGGTGCCCATGGGTGGTGCCAGGTTGAGAATAGCGGCGTTTCCAGTGGTGGAGAAGTAGTGAGTTGTTAGTAGTCAGTGGTGAGTCGTGAGTCGTCAGTCGTGAATCGTCAGTGGTGAGTAAAGGAGGAGGGGGAAATGCTGTGGTATTTTGACTTTTTAAATTTTGAGTTTTGACTTCAAAAAAAATCTCTTTTATTGCGGGCCTGTTTTTTTATGCAGTGTCTGTTGCTGCACAGCAACCTGCGGTATTTACCAACCCGCTGTTGCCCTCCGGCCCCGATCCTTATTCATTTTATAAAGACGGGTATTACTATTACACCCATACGCTGGGCAACCGCATCGGTATCTGGAAAACCAATAGCCTGGCCAACCTTAAAACAGGGGAGTATAAAACCATTTATACCCCGCCCGCCGGCACTGCATGGTCAAAAGATTTATGGGCGCCGGAAATACTCTTCCTGCAGGGAAAATGGTATGTGTATTTTGCCGCAGATGGCGGCAGTAATACCAACCACCGCATGTATGTGCTGGAAAACGCCTCCGCAGACCCCATGAAAGGCGAATGGATACTAAAAGGAAAAATTACTGACGCTACTGATAAATGGGCCATCGATGGCGATGTATTTGAATATAAAAATAAACTGTACATGGTTTGGTCGGGTTGGGAAGGCGATACCAATGGCCAGCAGGATATCTATATTGCGGCCATGAAAAATCCCTGGACCATAGAAAGCGAACGTGTACGCGTCAGCGCACCCACCCACAACTGGGAGATGATAGGTGATTTAAAAGGGGAGACGCCCCCGCATATAAATGTAAATGAAGGACCGCAGGCATTGGTACACGGCAATGATTTGTTTGTGGTGTATTCCGCCAGTGCCTGCTGGACGGATTTTTATTCACTGGGCCTCCTCCGTTTTGCCGGTGGCAACAATTTGTTGGACTCAGCCAAATGGATCAAAGCGCCGCAGCCTGTATTTACACAGTCGCCCGCCAACGGCGTATATGCTACCGGGCACAATTCTTTTTTTGTATCGCCCAACGGAAAAGAAAACTGGATACTCTATCATGCCAACAGCCATCCCGGGGATGGTTGCGGTAATAAAAGATCTCCGAGGGCACAAAAATTCACCTGGAATAAGGATGGCAGCCCGAATTTCGGGACGCCTGTAAAAGAAGGGGAAGCATTGGCCATTCCCGCAGAAAAAAAATAATGATTTGAAAAATTACGTATGAAAAAGATTTTACTTGCAACCTGCCTTGTTTGTGTATATGCTGTGATGCCGGCCCAGGAGTTCAGGGCACCTGCTTACCCACTGGTTACGCATGATCCTTATTTCAGTATCTGGTCAACTACCGATGCATTAACTGCGTCACCTACCAAACACTGGACGGGTACCAATCATTCGTTGCTGGGACTGGTAAAAGTAGATGGCGCTATCTATCGTTTTTTGGGAGAGAATGAACAGCCCTACATAAATATTGTACCTGCAGCCGATGACATCAACTGGTCTGCTGCCTACACAGAAGCAACCCCGGCCGACGGTTGGGAGACAGCTGCATTTAACGACAGTCAGTGGAAAAAAGGCATGGCGCCTTTTGGGGACAATGCTTCGGTTGACAGGACGCCCTGGAAAAGCAAAGATATCTGGGTACGCAGATCTTTTACACTTACCAATACGGCCTTCAAAAAGTTATTCCTTAAGCTGCAGCACGATGATAACGTGGAAGTATACCTGAACGGCGAAAATATCTTCAGCACAAAAGGCTGGACCGGTAAATACCTCTACCTGCCCATCAGCGATGCGGTGAAACAAAAAATGAAGAAAGGAAAGAATGTACTGGCCATTCATGTAGCCAACACTGCCGGTGGCGCTAAACTGGATGCAGGCATTGTGCAGGAGCCGGAAGCAGAGAAGCAGGGTGCAGTAGCGGTGGCTGTTCAAAAATCAGTACAGGTAAACGCTACCCAAACCATTTACCAGTTTGCCTGTGGTAAAGCAGATCTTACATTGAGTTTTACCTCTCCCTTACTGGCCACCGATCTTGACCTGGTGTCCAGGCCGGTAACTTATATCAATGCCGCAGTAAAATCGAACGACGGCGCATTGCATGAAGTGCAATTGTATTTTGGCGCTTCTACAGATATTGCCACCAATACTGCTTCGCAGGAAGTAAAAGCGGAAAAATATTTATCTAAGGGACTTTCCATTTTGAAAGCAGGTACAGTAGCGCAACCCGTACTGCAGAAAAAAGGGGATGATCTCAGGATTGACTGGGGCTATATGTATGTTGCGGTTCCTGCGGCGGCAGGTATTCAGCAATCGGTTACAGCAACGCGCAATTTGTCGCAGTCGTTTACACAGCCGGCCGGCAATACCACCGTAGGCAAGCACCTTACTTTAAACAATATTGTAAACCTGGGGAAAGTAGGCGCATCGGGCAAAGAGCAGCTCTTTTTAATAGGGTACGATGATTTGTACGCCATTCAATATTTCAAACAAAACCTGAAAGCGTGGTGGTTGCAGCAGCAACCCGGCACTACCATAGAGCAGCAATTGTCAGCCGCAGCTACCGGTTATGCAACTATCCTGAAAAAATGCGAAACCTTTAACCAGCAACTGCATGCAGATGCCGTGAAAGCAGGGGGTGAGAATTATGCACGCCTTTGTGAGCTGGCCTACCGGCAAAGCATATCGGCACATAAATTATTAAAAAGCCCCGAAGGAGAGATATTGTTTCTTTCCAAAGAAAACTTCAGCAACGGTTCTATCAATACAGTAGATATTACTTACCCCTCGGCGCCCATGTACCTGGTGTATAACCCGGAGTTGCTGAAAGGTATGATGAATGGTATTTTTTATTACAGCGAAAGCGGTAAATGGACCAAACCTTTTGCTACCCATGACCTGGGTAAATACCCGCTGGCCAATGGAGAAGATTATGGCGAAGGCATGCCGGTAGAGGAATCGGGCAATATGACCATACTGGCCGCCGCCATTTCAAAAGTAGAAGGCAATGCTGACTACGCAAAAAAACATTGGGCTACTTTAACCACCTGGACAGACTACCTGGTGAAAGAAGGATTCGATCCAGCCAACCAATTGTGTACCGATGACTTTGCAGGGCACCTGGCACGCAATGCCAACCTCTCTGCAAAAGCCATTGTAGGCATCGGTGGGTACGCAATGATGGCGGAGATGCTGGGCGAGAAAGCGATCGCTGCAAAATACCGCGCCATTGCCAAAGACATGGCCCTGCGTTGGGAACAAATGTGCGACGAAGGTGACCACTACGCACTCACCTTTGACAAGAACGGCACCTGGAGCCAGAAATACAATATTGTGTGGGATAAGATACTTGGTCTTGACCTGTTCAGAAAAGAAGTATACGATAAAGAAATAAAGTTCTACCTGGGCAAACAGAACGAATTTGGTTTGCCGCTTGACAGCCGTAAAACCTATACCAAGTCTGACTGGATTTTATGGACCTCGGTTTTGGCCAGCAACGAAGCTGATTTTCATGCACTGGTAAACCCGGTGTATAAATTTGTTACACAAACCAGTTCAAGGGTACCTTTGAGCGACTGGCATGAAACCACCGATGGCAAAATGGTAGGTTTCCAGGCGCGCAGTGTAGTAGGTGGGTACTTTATTAAGATGCTGGAACAAAAGCTGAAAAAATAATGATGCGGTGGCAGAAAAAAATAATATCCGCCCTGTTCTGTATGGCCTGTATGCAAACCTACGGTCAGCAGCAGGCGGTTGCGGTTACGCATTATGTATTTGATCACTTCAGCAAAGGAAATGTACTGCAGAAAAATGGCAGCACAGACCAGGCAATGCTCAACTACAATGTATTGAGCCGGGAAATAGTGTTTGAATCTTCACCCGGGCAATTTATGGCACTGGCCTCGCCCGAAAAAGTGGATACGGTTTTTATAGAAGGAAGAAAATTTATCCCGGTAAATAAGGAGTTTTACGAACTGCTTACCAGCGGGCCCATCTTTTTGCTGTTACAATATGAATGCACGGTAAAAGAACCCGGTGCAAGTATTGGTTATGGCATGACGACTGTTACTTCTGCTTCGGTAGCTGTAAAATCGCTGATACGCAATGGCGGCGCTTACAGCCTTGTATTACCCGATGGTTTTGAAGTGGCGCCAGCATACACGTACTGGATACTGAAAGACGGCAGGTATAACAAAATCAACAATGTTAAACAGGTGATTGCGCTGGCGCCCGGTAAAAAGCAGCAGCTGACGGAATTCGTCAAAAAAAACAATACCAGTTTTTCTAAACGGCAGGATGTAATTGCACTTGTGCAGCAGTTATAAACAGTACACAATATCCTTGATTATTCATAAAACAGTTCAATTCATAAAACATTCCATGATGCTACACAAAAAATCCTGTCTTCTCTTTTTACTGCTTGTAACCATGCTGGTACAAGCGCAGAAAAATAAAAAAGCGTTGCCACAACCCGTTGTTACGGGCAAAGTATGGACCGCTGAAAAAGCCAATGCATGGTACGCCACACACAAATGGATTACCGGCGCCAATTATATTCCGGCCAATGCCATTAACCAGCTGGAGATGTGGCAGGCAGCCACTTTTGACCCTGCCACCATAGATAAAGAACTGGGTTGGGCAGAAAGCATTGGGTTTAATACCATGCGCGTGTTCCTGCACTCGCTGGCCTGGAAGCTGGATCCAGAAGGATTTAAGAAACGGGTAGATCAGTTCCTCAGCATTGCAGATAAACATCATATACAACCGCTTTTTGTTTTCTTTGATGACTGCTGGAACAAAGAACCGAAAGAAGGTTTGCAGCCCGTGCCAAAAACAGGTGTACACAATTCTGGCTGGGTACAGGATCCGGGTCAGCCGGCTTCTGCAGATACCGCTAATTTTCCCGGTCTTGAAAAATATGTGAAAGATGTAATGGGCAGTTTTGCGCACGATAAGCGCATCCTGCTATGGGATATGTACAATGAGCCCGGTAACAGCGGCAAAAAAGATCTGAGCCTGCCATTGCTCACCAGGTCTTTTGAATGGGCAAGAACCATTAATCCAGATCAGCCCATCAGCGCCGGTTTATGGGCCTGGGACCTGGAGAACCTGAATGCTTTTCAGCTCAATAATTCTGATATCATTACCTACCACGATTACGAGGAACTTCCCTGGCACCAGCGGGTGGTAGCGCTGCTGAAAGCCAGTGGCAAACCTTTGATTTGTACAGAATACATGGCCCGTACCCGCAACAGCCGGTTTGCCAGCACATTGCCCATGCTTAAAAAAGAAAATGTAGGTGCTGTTAACTGGGGCTTTGTAGACGGTAAAACCAATACCATCTACGCCTGGGATACGCCGCTGGCAGATGGCAGTCAGCCTATTGAATGGTTTCACGATATTTTTAAAAAGGATGGCACGCCCTACCGCGAAGATGAAGTGAACCTGATAAAAAAACTGAACGGGGTTAAATAGATAGTATTGTCTTTCTCATATAGCGTTTTAGCATATAAAAACCAGGTGTTTCTACACCGGGTTTCTTTACTACTTTTATACCTGCTGCCATGAGTGATAATTTTTCAAAAACTACATTACAGGACATTGCCCGTTCCCTGAACATAACGGCGGCAACAGTGTCACGTGCCCTGAACAACCATCCTGCTATAAAGGAAGCTACCAAAAAATTGGTAAAAGACGAAGCCGTTAAGCAGAACTACCATCCCAATAAAATTGCATCTTCACTCCGCCTGGGCAAATCAAATATCATTGGCGTTATTATTCCCAGTGCAGAAATCAATTTCTTTGGCTCTGTAATACATGGCATAGAAAAAGTTGCTAATGAAAACAATTACAATGTTCTTATCTACCAGTCCAATGAAATGTATGAGTATGAAAAAAAAGGCGTACAGGCCTTCCTGCGGTCGCAGGTAGACGGGGTACTGGCATCTATTTCAAAAGAGTCCATGAACCTGGACCACTACAGCGAGATAAAAAAACGCGGGGTGCCGCTGGTATTGTTCGACCGGGCCAGTGATGAACTGGGCGTTTCTTCGGTAGTGGTAGACGACTACGCCGGCGCTTACGCTGCTACCAAGCATTTAATAGAACAGGGCTGCCGCCGTATTGCGCATATTGGCGGACAACAGCACGTAAATATTTTTAACCGACGCTTAAAGGGTTATATCGATGCGCTGAACGTACACCGGATTCCGGTAGACGATGATTTGATTGTGTACGGCAAAGTAAGCATCGAATCGGGCAGGGAATGCATGCACCAGTTGCTCAGAAGAACTGCTGTGCCGGATGGTGTTTTTGCCGTGGAAGATTTTACAGCACTGGGTGCCATGCAGGCCATTAAAGCCACCGGCAAGTCGATGCCCGATGAAATTGCCATTGTAGGTTTTGCCAATGAAGCCTTTGGAGAATACATTACACCCTCTCTTTCTTCTGTAAACCAGCAAACAGTTACCATGGGCGAAGAAGCCGCCAAATTATTCTTTCACCTGATGAGCAGTGGCGATGCCTACAGTGGCAAACCCATTAAAAAAGTGTTGAAGCCGGAACTGATCTGCCGCCAGTCCAGTATCCGCAGATAATAATCACAGCCGTTAACAGCCTATACCGCTGCCACACCTTTCAATATTGATATGTATGAAGAAAACTATCTATGCACTGCTGATTGCATTGGCAGCCGGCACTCACCTGCATGCGCAGCTACCGGTAAATACCAGTGGACTTACCGCGGGCAACGGCGTGTCTGCAGCCACGAAAGGAAACCTGCTGACCGTATCGTGGCCCGCCGGCAAAGAGACTACCGGGCGCATCGTTTTCAATCTTACCGATGGAGCGCCGCTGTTCAGCAGTATACAGTTGATAAAAGGGAAGCAGGTGCGCAGCCTGCTGAAGAATGCAGACCCTGCTTTTGTGCTTACCGTGGGTAAGCGCGACCTGGTATCGCAAAACGGCTGGAATATTTTCTTCGACAAAGTGCCCCTGAAACCCCATCAGTCTTACCCGGTACTGCTTAATAAACAGTCTGCTGCCGTAACCAGCATGGGTACACGCAGCATAATACAAATAGGCAGTCTTGCAGCCGCTGGTTTTGCCGGTGCACTGGAAATAACGCTGTACAATGGAAGTCCGCTGGTAAACATTGCAGCAGTAATGAGCACTGCTGCAGACTCCACCGCCATTGTGTATGATGCAGGACTTATCAGCAAAGAAACAAACTGGACCAGTATTCATTGGGCGGGTGTGGATGATCACCTGCAGCAAAGTGCAGTGAATATAAAAGACAGCAGTCTTTTCCAGGCCGTGAAATACAGAACTATTATTGGCAGCAATGACGCCGGCAGTATTGCCGTGTTTCCAGCACCGCACCAGTATTTCTACCCGCTGGATGAAGCGTTTAACCTGCGTTTTACATGGTATGGCAATCAATACAACAAAATGTTTGATGGCTATGGCATCGGCATCCGGCAGGATTTATATGGCGATAACCGTTATGTTCCCTGGTTCAACGCACCGCCGGGTACTGCGCAGCGCCTGAATTTCTTTTGTTTGCTGGATGCCGGTCGGCCTGCAGCACTGCTGGAAAATGTAAAAGCCTATACAAACAAAGATACCTATGCAGCGCTGCCAGGTTATTTAACCATGGCCAGTCATTTTCACAATGAACATGTAATGAAAGTGGTGTTGGCCGGTAAGCCGGTGCCTGATACACCCAATTTTGTAAAAGTGTTTGAAACAACCGGTATCAATATTGTTCACCTGGGAGAGTTTCATTATACCGCGCACCCCAAAGGGCCCGATGAGCAAAGATTGAAAGAGCTGCAAACATTGTTCAGTGAATGCCGGCGCTTATCCAATGATCGTTTCCTGCTGTTGCCGGGCGAAGAACCCAATGAATTCCTGGGTGGCCACTGGATGCAGTTTTTTCCCAAACCGGTGTATTGGATTATGGCAAGAAAAGGCGAACAGGCTTTTGTGACGGAAGATGCTCAGTATGGAAAAGTATACCGCATTGGCAATGCTGCTGAGATGCTTCACTTGCTGGAGCAGGAAAAGGGCCTGGCCTGGACAGCGCATGCCCGCACGAAAGGTTCTACCGGCTTTCCTGATAAATACAAAGCAGAAAAATTTTTCCTGTCGGACCGATTTCTAGGTGCCGCCTGGAAGGCCATGCCGGCAGATTTGTCGCAGCCCCGGCTTGGGAAACGGGTGCTTGACCTGATGGATGATATGAACAACTGGGGATTGAAAAAGAAGGTGATTGCAGAAGCAGACTTGTTTACTGTTGAACCTGAAAATGAAATGTATGCGCACCTTAATATAAACTACCTGCAGTTGAAGCAGCTTCCGGCTTTCAATAATGGATGGCAGCCGGTGCTGGATGTGCTGCAGCAGGGAAAGTTTTTTTCTACTACGGGAGAGGTGCTGATACCGGCTTTTACGGTAAATGGAAAAAGCAGTGGAGAAACAGCGTCACTTGCCAATACAGGCATCGCCACTGTTTCGTTTGATCTGCAATGGACTTTCCCGCTGCATTTTGCAGAAATTATTTCCGGCGATGGGTTGCAGGTATACAGGCAAAAGATCGACCTGAACAATACGCTGTCTTTTGGCAAACAGCATTTCCGGCAGCAGGTAGAGCTGAAAGGCAGAAAATGGGTGCGGCTGGAAGTGTGGGATGTGGCGGCCAATGGGGCATTTACCCAAACTACCTGGTTACAATAATGCCTGCCGCGTTGTTGCACTACGCAAGCACAAAGGCAAACCCCGGAGCCCCGGTGTACCCGTGGTTATAAGTCCGGTTAGTAATTAAATGCGTATTTTGCCGAATGTCTTTATTTGTAGCTTCCTTAAATTCCGGCAGTAACGGCAATTGTTATTACGTGGGTAATCACCAGGAAGCGGTATTGGTAGATGCGGGTATCAGTTGCCGTGAGATAGAAAAAAGAATGCTTGGCCTGGCCCTTGATCCTGCAAAACTGAAAGCAGTTTTTATTTCGCATGAACATACTGATCATATCAGTGGTTTGGCCAACCTTGCAAAAAAATACCGGCTGCCTGTTTATATTACGCCCAAAACATACAGCGGTTGTAATTTCCGGCTCGATGAACAAAGGCTGTATGGCTTCAATGCTTTTGAGCCAGTCGTTATCGGCGCATTGTCTGTTACCGCTTTTCCCAAATTTCATGATGCTGCCGACCCGCACAGTTTTGTAATCAGTTGCCATGGAGTTACCGCAGGTGTGTTTACAGATATCGGCGAACCCTGCAAAAATGTAATTCACTATTTTAAGCAGTGCCATGCTATTTTCCTGGA
>JANPGT010000918.1:0-7739 GCA_031424135.1 Chitinophagaceae bacterium | reverse complement strand
CCGCTGTTTGCCCCGGGCAAAGCAAAGATATTTTTTACGGAGCATCACCTTGCGCATGCTGGGAGTGTTTTCTTTTGTTCGTGGAGAGCCGGTTGTTTGCACATCGGATGAAGCCTATACCTACTTCAGGAAATCGGGTATGGATGTGCTGGTGCTGAATAATACCATTTTTTATCAATAACAGCAGCCGCTTTTACCCGCAGAGAGATGGTCAACATCCATTGCAGCAGATTAGTTATATTTAGGCGCAATAATAATGACTATGGATTTTCTGAAAGATTTCTGGCTATTTATTAAAGAG
The DNA here is from genome assembly GCA_031424135.1 of Chitinophagaceae bacterium. Taxonomy (GTDB): domain Bacteria; phylum Bacteroidota; class Bacteroidia; order Chitinophagales; family Chitinophagaceae; genus JACMLD01. The sequence goes on along the minus strand of JANPGT010000918.1, from coordinate 7,438 downwards.
CGAAAAAAATGGTGGCTTTTGCCTGTAATCGTTGCACTTCTGTTGCTGGGTTTGCTGATTGTAGTTGGTGGAAGCTCTGCGTTGGCGCCTTTTATTTATTCAATTTTCTGACCGGTGCAAAATGTAAAACCGTTGGAAACGCTGTTGGTGGTTAATATAACACTGCAACCGTCTTTTATGTACACCGGTAACCGTAAACTGATAATAGCGGTACTGGCAATGACGCTGCTCTGTCTGCTTTTTCCACTGCTGCTGGATATGTTGCATCGCGGATGGACAGCCATTTTCTCTTTTATTGGCACATTGAACGCCTGTATACTTTTAGCCGCCCTCTATTTTTTATTGTTGGTGCCGCTGGCGTTTTTGCGTAAAATTAGCACCCGCCGATCCATAAAATCACTCACAGATACCTATATAAACAGGGAACATCTTTTTATGGCCGGCGATTTTGAACGGCGGGGATAGCAATGGAATGTGGTAAACCAATTCCGCTTATCGTAGTAATTCAATGATTTGATACGGTTGCTGCATCTGTCTAAATGCCTTTTCAAGTCTTTCCCGGTGTGTATCTGTAACGAATACCTGCCCGGTATTCAGCACACAAACCCAGTGCAGCAGGTTCTGAATGCGCTGCTCATCCAGCTTTTCAAATACATCGTCCAGCAGCAAAAAAGGCGGGTAGCCCTTGTTTTCCTTCAAAATTTCAAACTCTGCCAGCTTCAATGCAAATAGCAGGCTTTTGCGCTGTCCCTGCGATGCGATGGATTTAAAAGGCAGTTCTTTCAGCGTAAGTGACAGGTCATCCCGGTGAATACCCTGGGTAGTTCTTTGCAGTAACAGATCCTTTTCGCGGTATTGCTTCAAGAGGAGCGAAAAATTTGTTTGCAGCAGGGCGCTTTCGTATATAATATTTACCTCTTCCCGCGCACCGGCAATGGTTTCATAAAAAGTTTGCACCAGCGGCACCAGCTGCTGCAGGAACTGTTTTCGCTGCGCAAAAACATAATTGCCATGGGCGATCAATTGTGTATCGTATACGTCCAGCAAATGGTGGTCGGCAGCTGCGGCGTTTTGCAGGCTTTTAAGGTAACCATTGCGCTGCTGCAGAATTTTATTGTAGCTCATCAGGTGCTGCAGGTATTGCGCATCCAGCTGGCAAAGCAGGCTGTCTGTAAAACGGCGGCGCTCTTCGCTGGCACCAGTAATAATTTCAACATCATCGGGTGCCACAAATACACAGGGGAATTTGCCGATGTGCTGGGCAAATTTTTCGTATGCTGTCCCATCTGCCAAAAACTCCTTCCGGCCAGTTTCCCGCAGAATACAGATCAGCTCCGTTTCGTTTTCTTTTCGGCCAGCGGTAGAATTGCCCGGCGTGATTTTCCCCGCTATGCGAAAACCGCTTGCCCCGTTCAGTACATGGGGAGCATCGGTTTTGCCAAAATAGCTCTTTGTAAAGCATAGATAATGGATGGCATCCAGCAGGTTTGTTTTGCCAATGCCGTTGCTGCCGCAGATGCCAACGATACGTTCAGAAAACGTAAAGGCAGCCTGCGGATAGTTTTTGAAATGCAATACGGATATATGATTCAGTTGCAGCAAAAAGCGGTGGTGATTTTGCTGCAAGATAGGGAAGAAGCAGTAAGGCGTGCAGGAAGGCGAAATTCAAAATTTAAAAGTCAAAAACCTTTACGCCAACTTAGGGCAGCAGTGAAAAAATAATTGGATCTACGTTTGGAAGAGGCCCTTCTCCCGTTGGAACTGCCTCAACATCTTTTAGTAAAAGCGGAAAAACTTTTGGAAGAAGGCCTTCTCCTGTTGGCAGTCCCTCCATATCTTTTAGTAAATGGCTAAAACTGTTGGAAGTCGACCTTCTCCTGTTGGAACTGGGGCAACATCTTTCGGTAAATGCGCTAAAACTGTTGGAAGTTGGCTTTCTCCTGTTGGAACTGCCTCAACATCTTTTGGTAAAAGCGTTAAACTGTTGGAAGTTGAGCTTCTCCTGTTGGAAGTACCTCAACATCTTTTGGTAAAAGTGGTAAAACTTTTGGGGGAAGTCATACAGAAAAAATACAAATGGCTAAAAATGAAGGCAGTATGTAAAAAATGGTATGCTCCTGGTAGTTGGCACCGGTCAACGACAAAAAAAGATTTTTGTAGACAAGCGTCAGGTGCAAACCCGGGAAACGATGGTCAACGCTTATAGCACACGGGCAGTCCGCCGCCTGGGCCACGATGCAATATTGAAATGCTCAAGCTGGTGCCCAAAAGAAAATCAGCCATTGCTAATAATTCTCCTCCATAAAAAGGCTTTTATCGCTTAGAAAGGCCATGCATTCACCATCGCTCATTTTATTAATAATGCGGTTATAGGTAATGTGCGCGGCCGACTGCAGGTTGTCTATTTCCCTTGAAGTATTAATAATTCTTGTCCTGAAATCAGTAACAATCTCCGCTTCGTTCTTAAGAAAATTATTGATATCACTGAAAAGGCTTTTAGCGTGGCTGGGGAAATTTTTTAGCATGGTCAATCGTTTGGTAAATATCTCCCAAAAAATATGCCCCTGCTGCTAAACGGGGATAATTTAATCGGTGGGGAAAACAATCCCCCGCATGTGGCGTAAAGGCAATGCTGTTATTCAAACTGTGGAAGTGCTGGTGCCGTGCCGCCCACCGGCCGGAAGGTTGTATGCCCCGCAAAAAGGTCTTATTGCCAAATAGGCTGTTATACCTCTTTCAATGAAGAGGTTAAGGCGCTAAAAATCAAAATTTCAAGCTTCTAAAATGCCTGTTTAAAATTAGGTTTTCCCCCTTATCTTTGCCACCTTAAAATCGCAACTAACCGTGGCTACAAAATTTTCAAAAGAAACTTACCTGTACTGGTTCGAACTCATGCAGTTGATACGCCAGTTTGAGCTGATGGCAGAAGAGAAATACAAGATGGATGGCAAAATCCGTGGCTTTTTTCATGCCTATATCGGCCAGGAAGCCATCGCGGCGGGTTGTATGACCGCTACCCAGCAAATGGACCCGTTCATTACTGGCTACCGCGACCATGGTTTGGCGCTGGCCAAAGGCGTAACTGCCAATTCCTGTATGGCGGAATTGTACGGAAAAGCTACCGGTTGTGCCAAAGGCAAAGGCGGTAGTATGCACTTTTTCGGTAAAGACCTGGCCTTTTTTGGCGGTCATGGTATTGTGGGTGCGCAGATTGGTACCGGCGCAGGACTGGCCTTTGCAGAAAAATACAAGGGAACAGATAATGTAAGCCTCACCTTTTTTGGAGATGGTGCCGCCCGCCAGGGTATGGTAAATGAAGTCTTTAATATAGCCATGACCTGGAAGCTGCCTGTGATATTTATCTGCGAGAATAATAATTACGCTATGGGTACGTCAGTAGAACGTACTTCCAATGTGCATGATATTTATAAACTGGCCGATGCTTTTGAAATGCCGGCCGATTCTGTAGATGGTATGAGCTGCGAAGCCGTACATGAAGCAGTCGCCCGGGCCGTAAAAAGAGGCCGTGAAGGCGGTGGACCAACCCTGCTTGAAATAAAGACCTACCGTTACAAAGGTCACTCTATTTCTGACCCCCAGAAATACCGTACCAAGGAAGAAGTGGAAGAATATAAGCAGCGTGATCCCATTGTACAGGTGCAGGCAACCCTTCTCAAAAATAAATTTGCTACCCAGGCCGACCTGGATGCAATTGTTAAACGCATTGAAGATGTAGTAGCCGAATCAGTAAAATTTGCTGAAGAAAGTCCCTGGCCCAATGATGATGAGGTGTTGAAGGATGTGTATGTTGACCAGAACTATCCGTTCATTGTTGACTAAAAATAAGCATTGCGCATTGCCCCTATATTAAAATCAAAAATTAAATACAGTTCTTATATCATGACAGACAAAAACAATTTGCCGGTAACTGAAGAAAAAGACGCCGTAGAAAAAGTAGCCGGTTTCTGGTACCAGTACAGCAAACAGATATTGATTGCACTTGCCGCTATTATTATTGTAGGTGGAGGAATCTTTGGATACAATTATTTTATTGCTGGCCCAAATGAGAAAAAAGCTGCAGAGGCCATGCGTTATGCAGAACAGTTTTTCAGGCAGGATTCTGTAAAACTGGCGCTGGAAGGCGATAACCTGAACCCCGGGTTTATCAAAATCATCAGCAAGTACAGCGGTACAAAATCAGCTAACCTCGCTAATTTTTACGCAGGCAGCTGTTATCTTACCATGGGCGACTATAAGAATGCTGCCAAATACCTGGGCGATTTTTCTACCAGCGAACCATTGGTGAAAGCAAGGGCAAAGGCTTTATTGGGCGATGCCAATGCCGAACTGGGCAAAAAAGACGAAGCCGTTAAATTGTACAAGGAAGCCGGCAGTATCTTTGAAAAAGATGATTTCTACAGCCCTCAGTATTTGTTCCGCGCAGCTTACTTGTCAGAAAGTATGGGCAAAACAAAGGAAGCAATTGAAATATACAAAAGCATCAAAGAAAAATATCCGCAGTACAAAGAGGTTGACATTGATAAATACCTTGGCAGACTGGGCGATACTGAATAATAAATACCAGCTGCGGGTGAAACCATCCCGCTGTTCATTGAAATAAAACCATGGCTGAAGTTAGCAACAGTACATTATTAGAAATTAACACAGGCACTCTACCAAAGGGTGCCTGTGTTGTTATTGTACGTACAGAATGGAATGCGGCTATCATTGATAAGCTGGAAGAAGGTTGTACCCGGGTACTGGCGCAACAGAAAGTAACCGATGTAAAGATTATTACCGTTCCTGGCGCATTTGAAATACCCTTTGCCGTTAAAAGTTATTGGGAAGCAAAGAACGGTTCTGCAGAAACGCCGCATGCATTTATTGCCCTGGGCTGTGTTTTGCGGGGCGGTACGCCTCATTTTGAATATGTGTGCAAAGCGGTTACCGATGGCATTGTGGCACTCAACCTGCAGTTGCCAGTGCCCATTATTTTTGGGGTGCTTACGCTGGATACACAGTTGCAGGCAGATGAAAGGACCGGTGGTATACATGGTCATAAAGGGGAGGAAGCCGCGATTACCGCGGTGAAGATGATGGCAATGCAGGAATCGTTTAAATTAAAAAGCTAGTGGTTAGTGGGAAGGAGCTAGCGGGGTATTCGTTCAGGATTCAAAAAATATTTATAGACAGGTGTCATCACTTATTTTTCGTATCAAATGCCCACTGACCATTTACCACTCACCACTCGCAGTGGGTTGTCTTAATACTCAATACTGAAAATCTAAATACTACATTGAACGTACAGTTATTCATACCTTGTTTTGTTGACCAGTTATACCCGCAAACGGCGTTTAATATGGTGAAGGTGCTGGAAAAAGCAGGTTGTACTGTGCATTATAATACCAACCAGACCTGTTGCGGTCAGCCTGCTTTCAACGCTGGTTTTTGGGAGGAGGCGAAAGCTGTCTGCGGAAAATTCATCAAAGACTTCAGCGGTAGTGATTATATTGTAGCACCCAGCGCCAGCTGTGTAGGTTTTGTGAGAAATTATTATCCCAAACTTTTTGATAATTCATCCGTGCACAATGAGGTGAAAGATTTGCAGAAACGGACTTTTGAGTTGTCTGATTTTTTGGTGAATGTATTGCAGGTGGAAGACCTGGGCGCTTCTCTGAGTGGCAAAGCCACTTATCATGACTCCTGCGCTGCGCTGCGCGAGTGTAAGATTAAGCAGGAACCCCGCAAGCTGCTCAGTCACGTAAAAGGGCTTGAACTGGCCGAAATGAATGATGTAGAAACCTGCTGCGGTTTCGGGGGCACTTTCGCCGTTAAATTTGAGTCCATCTCCATTGCCATGGCCGATCAGAAAGTAACCAATGCGCTGGCTACTGGTGCGGAGTATATAATTTCTACCGACATTTCCTGCCTGATGCATATTGACGGCTATATCCGTCATAAAGGCCTTCCTCTCAAGACCATGCATATTGCAGATGTGCTGGCTTCTGGCATATAGTCTTCGGTTTTGCCGTCGAACCAATGGCGGCTGTTTTACGTATATGTTCAAAATCACCACTTTGAAACACCTATACACCGTCCTAACCGCCACTATCATTATGCTGGCTTCCTGCAGGAATGCCTCTTTCACTATTGTTGAGCGTGGCTTTACCGACAGCCTTCTTACTCATTACAGCCTTCCCGCCGCTATAAAAGCTAATGGTGAGGAAATCAATTTCTGGAGAAACAGGATCGACCCCAATAACACCGGACTAAGCAGCGAATCCAGGTATGCTTCCGCATTAATTGGAAGGTTTCACCAGTCAGGTAATATAGCAGATATTAAAACTGCTGACAGCATCATGAGGCGCGTCAATGCTGCTTATAATTTTAAAGAAGCCGGGCCCAATATAGCGTTGGCAGGATATGCTATTTTGCAGCATCGTTTTACAGAAGCCAATAATTACCTGTCAGCCGCAAGGCAGCTGGGCTTAAAAAAATATGAGGCGCTTACCACTTCATTTGACGTTGATTTTGAATTGGGAAACTATAGTAATGCAGCGTTGTATGTAAAACAATTGCAGCCCTATGCTGATTATGGCTACTACTTCCGCCGTTCTAAACTGGATCACCTGCAGGGCGAAATGGACAGCGCCATTCATGCAATGCTGATGGCCGCCGGCAAAGCCGAATCATCTGTATACCTTAGAAATGTAGCGCTGGCCAATGCGGCCGATCTGTATATCCATGCGGGTAAGCTGCAGCAGGCTTATGATTTGTACAAAACATGTATTTCCCTGAACAGCGCAGATTTGCACAGTATAACGGGCATTGGGTGGATTGCGCTGGCACACGATAAAAATGATACGCTGGCGCAGCAGTTGTTTGAATTTGTGCACAGCAAAAATCAATTGCCCGATCCTTTGTTTAAATTATACCAGGTAGCGCAGCAGCGGGGAGATAGCACAGCCACTGCCCGTTATGCGCAGCAATTTGCAGCACAGGCTACAGATTCTATCTACGGCAATATGTACAACAAATATTTAATAGAACTGTATACCGGCATCCTGCACCAGCCCTCAAAAGCCGCGGTTATTGCAGCCCGTGAGTTAAGCAACCGCAATACGCCACAGACCAATGCCTGGTATGCATGGAGCCTGTTTGCAGATGGTCAGCAGGAAGCCGCCTGGAAAGTTTACCAGCAGTCAGTTTCGGGCAAACCCCTGGAAGCATTGGAGCTATACTGGATGGGTAAGCTGATGCAGGGACTGGGAAAAGGCTATAATGCAAAAGAGTTTTTTAAAGCCGCCTGGATGAATAAGTATGATCTTAGTCCGTCAATGGTGGTAGATCTGGAGAAGAGTCGATAGTCGTGAGGCGTGAGGCGTGAGGCGTGAATAATTTTTGGAAACGCAAAGTACAAAATTATACTGTATTTTGG
>JANPGT010000917.1:0-3668 GCA_031424135.1 Chitinophagaceae bacterium | reverse complement strand
GTAATAATCGCGAGACGGGCAGTGTATTACCATTCAATTTTTACGTTGCCCAATAAACCTGCTTTCAACAATGGTTTGTCTTTTAAACGGAAGGGTGCGGTGGTCCAGGTGAGGCGCTGCTTTTCAGGAAGCAAATTATCACCAATAAGACGATTGGCCCAGGTATTGGTGACCGCTATTTCTATTGTATTGCTGCCGGGTTGAATGGCTTTTGCAATGTTCATCCGATAGGGCGGCGTCCACAATACGCCGCAGTCTTTTCCATTTACTCTAATACTGGCAATATTGGATATAGCGGTTACAGAAAACCATAGGGAAGAAGGCATCTTTGTTTCATTCCACTCAAATGACCTGCTGTAAACAGCCGTTCCGCTGTAATATTTTATTTTGCTATCGTTTGCTTCGCTCCAGCTGGTCAAGGTATCTACGGCAACTGGTGCGGCAGGTCCGCCAGACGTTGTATCAAACAATACCGTCCACGCATTGTTCAATAATAGTCGATGCCCTGCACCAGGTTCAACAGCTTCGGCTGAACCTCGTTCTGCAGTGGCAGCAGCAAACACTACAAATACGGATGCATTGGCATCCAGCTGTAATGAAACATAGGTACGGCCATTCCCGGTATGCCAATTAACCGGCTTTGTTATTTCGCCGGTTACAGCATTCCATAGTTCAGGTTGTTGACCGCTTACGCGGAACGAAACCGCTGCCTGTTGCAGTCGGTCTTCCTGGTTGGCAATAAAATAAATTTCTGTACCATTGGCATTGCGGTGCGTCCAGGCAATACTATTTTTTTGAGGGACTATCTCCACATCTCTCTCAAGGCCCAATGCTTTGAAAGAGGAATCCATATAGGGAATATCAACCAGTTTGCCTTTTACCTTTTTATCGTCCTTTAATTGCTGTACAATATTGCCCACCACCGTATCTTCTTCGCGCAGCGCCATTGAATGACTGTACTGCGGATGCATCAACACCGTAGCGCCCTCTTTCACCAGCCGTTTTATTTTTTTCGCCACGGCAACAGACATATAACCTTCATTGGGCTGCATGGGTTGTCGATATGGTATTACCAGCAAGCCGTAACTGGCGCCACCGGGCAATACAATCCGCCCGTTTTTTACCGTAGCAAGCGTCAGCAATGCATCGGGGTTAAAAGAATCATAAGCATATCCATTTAATGGATCGAGCCAGTCTTCAGGGTCGGCCATATTGGCCGAATGCGTAACCCCATCTGGTATTTGCCGAAGCGGTGTTCTTTCATTTTTTAAACGTTTTGTTTCCTTTACCAGTTTGTCTTTGCCGAATATACCCGGCAATGTATTCACCAACCTATCCGGCAACAATGACCGGCGCGGCATTTCTTCTCCGGTAAACACCGCAATATCTGCAACGGGGGTACCCACCTGCAGCAATGCCTGGCAACGCTGCAGGTAATCTATCCATGCTTTGCCCTGTTTCCACCAGGTTTGGTCTCTTTGGAAATACACACCTACGCCATCCAGTGTCATACCGGGCTTGCGATTCAACCATGGATTGTGCGTGAAAACATGCAAGATCATTTTATTAATACCCAGGGCAAAATTTCTGTCGCCTGCAGCTTTAATATTACCGGGATGCTCACCCCAGTTCATTCTTACAGAAGTGAACGCCTCCGCCTGCACCAATGGCTTTCCATACACATGTGCTGCGCTGATGGCGTCCAGCATATCATTGGGTTTATCGTGGGTGGGACTGTTAAGCCAGAATTCTCCCATGGGAATGTCTGCATTTTTATAGTGCAGCATACCATCGCTCAGCATGGTAGGTGCTACTGATTCTGCACTGAAGCGGCAGCCCTTTTCATGCGCCAGTTTTTTAAGGGTAGCATAGAATTTATCGTTCACCAGTGCCGCAATCGTGTTTCTTACATCGTGGAGAAATTTTTCTGACTGGTCTGCGCTTTCCACCGGCACGCCTGTCATGGCCAGCAGCCAGGGCATTAAATCATAGCCATTCCGTTTGCTGAATTCCCCGGGGAAAACAGTACTCCAGTTCTGGCTGCCGCATTCCCAGCTATCCGTATGGAATATTTTTAACACCTGCTGCGCCAATTTTTTCTCCGTTTGCGAAAACGCTTTTGCAAACCAGTTATTGAACTGCAGGGTGATGGCTGACGGGTCAAACTTATCGCATTCAAGACCGCTGCCTGCACCACCGGTGGCATTGGTATGACCGGTGCTGGTATGGCCGATTCTTACCACTACCCAATTACCTGCGGGTGCCTGCCAATGCAGTTTGCCCATGCTGTCCAGTTTATGAGTAAGGTTGATAATATTTTTCAGCGGTACCGCGTCTTTACCGGTTATTTGTTGCGCGGTAGTGGCGGCAGCTATGCGCCATACACTGCCGTTTTTTGCTTCGTACTGGTGCAGCATCGGCTCATCACTCAGCCAGATATGATTTATTTTTAATCCCGGCTTCCATTTAGCTGCGTCCAAATCTTCGGCACCGGGTTCAGACCCTTCCTTATCATAAACAAAACGAAAATACTTTGCGGTGGTAACGGGTATGGCGCTGGTATAATCCTGGTCAGCATCCTGCCAGCCATGGCGTGGTGGCTGCAATCTTGTAATCGTATTAAAATGAAGACCATCGTTGCTGGCCTGTATCAGCAGCCTTTGTGCCTGGTAATTATTGCCCGGTGTATGAATGCGTATGGAGCGAACCGTAAATAGATTGTGGTAACGGTACTGTATCCAGCAGGCCGTATCGCTTCTAAAACTTTCTTTACCTTCAATATCAAAACAAAGAAAGCTGGCTTTTGCACCGGTACTGGTGGTTACAGTAGGCACCTGCGTTGTATCGCTGAAAGCCTGTGCGCTGTTGGCGGGATAAGCAAACACCGCTATGTCTTTGTAGTAATTTTGAACCGTTAAAGGTTGTTCCAGCAATGGCTCCTTTCCGGTGCCGCCTTTCAGGTATTCTCTTGTCCATACCAATTGCTGCATTGACTTTTCAGGCGTAATCCAGGGGCCGCCTGCCAGTGCAAAGCCATCACTTACGTGCATGCCTAACTGTAAATTCAGACGACTGGCTTCCTGCATGGCAAAATGCAGCATGGCCCACCATTCTGGCGTCAGTTGTCTTACGGTGGGTTGAAAAGGGATGGCAGCGGAAGTATCTTTTATGGGCATCAGGTAGGCGCCGCCGATACCAGCCTCCTGCATGGCTTCAAGGTCGGCAGTAATACCGGCTTTGGAAACTGCACCCTGCATCCAGTACCAGAACACCCATGGCCTGGCAGCTGCGGGTGGATTTTTGAACTGCCACTCCAGCTTTTTCCTTGCATCATTTTGCCCGCAAAGCGGCAGGGCTGGCAAAAAGCCGGCACAAAAAATGGCATATCGTACAATCAGTAACCGCGTATTCATATGGTGTTAACCGGCAATTAATTTCCTGCAAACTGCAATTTACCCAGTCCTTTGTCAACAGATGTAGCCACTGCTATTCCCCGCTGATCTTTTTTATTGACGGCGCAGTAAAAATGATAGACCACGCCCTTGTACTTCAGCACAAAACTCTTGTGCGCGTACTTGTCATCATAAGGGGTAGACGACTGGATAAGATCGGCACCCTTCCAGTCTGTCCAGTGCAGCAAATCATAACTGCAGGCAAAACGGTTGAAA
>JANPGT010000916.1:0-8681 GCA_031424135.1 Chitinophagaceae bacterium | reverse complement strand
ATCCAGATTTATGGCGGCAATGGAAAACTGTTTTCTGAAGATCAGTCGGTGGCGGCTATACAGTCCTGTTATGACTATTGCCTGGGTGGCGGTGCATCGCAGTTTTACATTACGCTTGCCACCAATTCAATGGAGATTTTTTATAAGGGAATAGATGCTGTGCGGCTGTATTGGCAGCAAAGTGGCAAAGGCATGCCAGGCCTGCACCTGGAAGGTCCCTACCTGAACCCTTTGAAAAAAGGTGCCCATATAGAAAAATACATAAAGACACCTGTGCTGGAGGAAGTGAAAGCCCTGCTTGCGTATGGCAAAGACGTAATTAAAATAATGACCATTGCGCCGGAACAATGCAGCGATGAGATCATACAATTATTGCTGGACAGCGGCATCGTCATTTCTGCCGGCCACAGCAATGCCACTTACCAGCAGGCCATGGCGGCTTTTGATAAGGGGATACCCACTGCCACGCACCTGTTCAATGCCATGAGCCCGCTGCAGCACCGCGCACCCGGACTGGTAGGTGCTATTTACATTCATCCTACGGCTAAAAGCAGTGTGGTGCCCGATGGCATCCATGTTGATTTTGCGGCGCTGCGCATCAGCAAGAAAGTGATGGGCGAGCGCCTTTTTATTATTACCGATGCCGTAACGGAAGCCAGTGAGGGCGGCTACCCGCATGTGTTTAAAAAGGATAGGTATACCATGCCTGACGGAACACTCTCCGGCTCTTCACTTACCATGATGAAGGGCGTTGCCAATTTTGTAAACGAAGTAGGTACGCCGCTGGAAGAAGCTTTACGCATGGCCTCGCTGTATCCTGCGCAGGTAATGCGTATGGATAAAAAGTATGGACGCATTGAAAAAGGCTTTGCGGCGGAATTTGTGGTGTTTGATGAGGCGTTTAAGGTAGAGCGGGTGATTGTGGAATGAGATAATCCCTCCATTCATGGTCGGTGTCCTCACCGACCAATTCCGTTGTCATATTCCGGTCGGTGAGCCATCGACCGGGGTACAAGAAAACGCCCTGTAATGAAAGACTCCATATTATATTATCAGCCATATAATTTTTTGCCTTCTTTGCCCTAACGCTTTCCACCTGCAGGAATTGCCGGAGCAGCAGCGCTTTGAATCAGCTTCCGCACAAAAGCAATCTTAACATCATAGCCCTTCCTGATCGCTTCTGCAGTGGGCTTTACTTCAATATCCGGTACAATGCCGCGTCCGTTTTTTGGATAATTTTTATTCATCACCATACGGAACCGGGGCAGGCGGAAACGTACGCGTGTATTGGGCAGGGTGGCATCGGGGATAAACCAGGCCGTGTTGCCGTAAGCACCACCACCGGTTTCCTCACCCACTACCGTTACATTGGACTGTCCTTTTAAAGCATTTACAAAAAGCGTACTGGCAGAAAAGGAATTACCGCCGGTAAGAATATATACGTTACCGCTATAGTGGTAGCGGCTGCGGGGTTTAAAAAAATGCCTTTCAAAATAACCGAAATGGTATTTGCCATCACTTTTTTTATGGGTGACAAAGCTCATAAAGAACAAAGCACCAAAACTGTTCTTGACATGGCGCTCGTATTTGCTCAGCCGTCGCGAAGCATACAGCGAATCGGCCAGCTTAAATTTATGATCCGAAATGTACTGGGTAAGTTTGGTAGACAGCGCTACATTGCCACCGCCGTTAAAACGCAGGTCAATCACCAGGTTTTTTACTTTTTCTTCCTGCAGCACATGAAAACTCTTCCGGAAAAAAGATTTTAATTTATTGCCGTCGCTGAAAGTAGTCACCGTCATAAACGCAGTGCTGCCCGCGGTGTCTATTTGTATATTACGCGTGTTAAAAAGGTTGGTCTGCTTTCTTTGTTTTTTTGTTTGCCTTTGCTGACTGCCCATAAACCTGCGGAAGGCCGTGTCTTTCCTGAAATCATACAGCTTTACCCAGGATTCTTTTTCGGCGCCTGCGGGATCAATATAGCGCACATTGAAACTGTCTGCAGTACCAAACACTGCCTGGTAAAGGCCACCAAAAGTGCCCAGGTTGCTAAGGCCCTGGTATTTATGGTTAATGCTGTATCCGTCGGTTACCATGTATCCAAAAAGGCTGTCGCGGATGCTGGCAATGGGCACAGCATTAATGGATACAATGCTGGTGCCCCTGGTGAGCACAGAATCCCTGCGGTTGATATTGGTATACACTACGGCAGAATCGTCCCAGAATTTAATGCCCAGCGGAAACTGTGGCTGCCGGGCAGTATCAATATACTTTGCATATTTTTTTGAAAACCTTACCGAAGTATGGCCGCAATCAATTTTTGAAATTACATAGCTCAGCAGGGTCCTGAACTGCGGCTCTGTCATGGAGTCGCGGATATGCCGGTAGCCTTGCTCAAAATAATAATCCAGCGAGTCTTTGGCGGTATACCAGTATAAAGAAGGGTGCGCATCCTCCAGGATATTCCTGAACATGGTATAGTCTTCCTGTAATTTTTCTTTGGAATAAGCGGTATTGGGGTTGTAACTGCTTTTAATGCTGCCACAGCCGGTGATGGCCAAAGCCAGGCATAGGCAAAGTGTACAGGCAAAACGAATAATACTTTCTGAAATGGTATTCCTCATAGCTGATTAACCCTCAATAATGGCTCAGGCAAACGCGTTCCAGCCCTGCGCGGTAATATCAAACGTATTACCCCCCTTGGTTATTATTTTCTTGCCCTTTTCAGGCTCGGTCATATAACCAATAACGCTGATTTGCTCATTCAGCACCAGTTTTTCATACTCAGCCTGCGGTAAAGTAAATAATAACTCGTAGTCTTCTCCCCCGCTGAGTGCGCAGGCGGTGGGGTCCAGCTCGAATTTGAAGGCTGCGTTACGGGTGTCTTCGTGAATGGGTATTTTGTCTTCATACAGCACACAGCCTAGCTGGCTCTGGCGGCAGATATGCAGTATTTCTGAGCTAAGGCCATCGCTCACATCCATCATGGCGGTGGGGGTAATTTCATTGGCTGCAAAAAACTCAACAATATCCTTCCTGGCTTCGGGTTTCAACAGCTTTCCCACCACGTATTTCTGGTTTTCCAGGTCGGGCTGCACTTTCGGACTTTCCAGGAATATTTTTTTCTCTCTTTCCAGCAGGGTAAGCCCCAGGAAGGCGGCACCCAAATCACCAGTTACGCAGAGCAGATCGCCTTTTTGGGCGGTACTGCGTTTTACAAACTTATCCTGTGCTACCTCACCAAGGGCGGTTACAGAGATAACAAATCCTTTTTGAGAAGTAGAGGTATCGCCACCTACCAGGTCAACATCGTATTTCTCACAGGCTGCATAAACGCCTTCATAAAATTCTTCCAGTGCTTCCAGGCTGAAGCGGTTGCTGAAAGCAATGCTTAATGTAATTTGAGTGGGAACGGCATTCATGGCATATACATCGCTCAGGCTGGCGATGATGCTCTTATAGCCCAGGTGGCGAAGGGGGGTGTACATTAAATCGAAATGCACCCCTTCTATCAGCATATCTGTAGTGACTACTATCTGCTTGCCCAGGGGATCGATAACGGCGGCATCATCACCCACGCCAACAATGGAAGAAGCATTGTGCAGCTCAAAGTTTTTGGTCAGGTGTTCTATCAGTCCAAATTCTCCCAGGGAGGCTATTTCTGTTCTTTCTTCGCTCATGTGTAAGGATTTTTTTATCAGTTTGCAATGGCAGCACGGTTAGTCAAATGACTCCCCGTTGACACATTTCACCAGTGATTCATGAATTTTTCCATTGCTGGCAATAATATGCGGCTGGTAGGGCGAATAATGGTTGCCTTTAAAATCGGTTACTTTTCCGCCGGCTTCTTCCACTATTAAAAAGCCTGCGGCGCTGTCCCAGGCCTGCAGTTTGTGTTCATAAAAACCATCAAAGCGGCCTGCAGCTACCCAGCAAAGATCAATCGCAGCAGAGCCCAGTCTTCTTACAGGGATGCCTTTGCGGATAAGCGTAGAAAATACTTCCAGCGGACCGTTGGGCGTGTTCAGGTAGGTATAGGGAAAACCCGTTACCAGGCAGGCTTTATTAAGATCAGTTTGCTTGCTTACATGAATGATCTTGTCGTTTAGTGTGGCGCCAAAGCCGCGCTGTGCGAAAAAGAACTCGTTGATAAAGGGGTTGTATACCGCGCCCATGATCATTTCTCCCGCCCTTTCTACGCCGATGCTGACACAGCAGATAGGAATGCCATTGGCGAAATTGATGGTGCCGTCAATTGGGTCGATGATCCATTTGTATTCGCTGTCCATCTTAATCTCGCCGGCTTCTTCGCTCAGTATAAAATGGTCGGGGTAATCTGCCTTAATAGTCTCAAAAATTACTTTTTCTGAAGCTAAGTCTGCTTCAGTTACCGGGTTATTAATGCCTTCTTTATTGGTGATGGTAAATTGGCCATTGAAATAATGCCGCAGCACATCTGCGGCAGCTTCTGTGGCTTTTATGAGGGTTGTTTTTAACATGCGGCAAAGATAAACCCCTGAGCCCATACCCCCCAACCCCCTGAAGGGGGAGTTTTACGCTTATTAATATGTTTGTTCTTAGAATTCGAATATTTGTTTTTTAACTAAGAAAGGTCAGATTTGCTGCCCAAATAGTATCCTGCATTTCCCAATTCCTCTGTTGATGAAAACAGGCTTAACATTTTCACTAATCATCTTGAAGAGATTAATTGCTCCCCTTTAGGGGTTGGGGGTTTACTTATTTAAACTCCCCATCATTTGTTCGGGATAGCGAAGGCCTACGGCGGCATCTTTAGGGAAAATGGCATCTATTTCGGTCAGTTCTTCTTTCGTAAGCACCAGGCTTAATGCGCCCACGTTTTCATCCAGGTATTTGATACGCTTGGTGCCTGGAATCGGGAAGATATGTTCGCCCTGCGCCATTACCCAGGCCAATGCCAGCTGCGAAGCAGTACAGCCCTTTTTAGCTGCCAGTTTTTCCAACGCGGCTACCAGGTCAAGGTTTTTTTGAAAATTTTCTCCCTGGAAGCGCGGTGAAAACCGCCTGTAATCACCTTCTTCAAAATCAGTTTCCTTTTTAATTTGCCCGGTTAGAAAGCCACGGCCCAGGGGACTATAGGCAACAAAGGCAATGCCCAGTTCGGCACAGGTTTGCAGTACGCCATCCTCAGGATCGCGGGTCCATAAAGAATATTCACTTTGTACGGCGGTTACAGGGTGTACCGCATGCGCCCTTTTTAAGGTAGCAGAAGACACTTCGCTAAAGCCGATGCCCCTGATTTTGCCTTCTTTTACCAGTTCTGCCATGGCGCCGGCCGTTTCTTCGATGGGGGTGGAGCCATCTACGCGATGGAGGTAATAAAGATCGATGCAATCGGTTTGCAGCCTTTTAAGGCTGGCTTCACAGGCGCTTTTTACATAGGCGGCTGAGCCGTTAAAGCCCCTCGCCTGCGGATTGTTGGGATTGCGTACAATACCAAATTTGGTGGCCAGGGTAACCTTGTCGCGCTTGCCTTTTAACGCCCGTCCCAGCAGTTCCTCATTGGTAAAAGGCCCATACGCATCGGCGGTATCCCAGAAGCTGACGCCAATATCCAGCGCATGCTGCAGCGTTTTTAATGATGCTTCATCGTCATGTGCGCCATAAAATTCGCTCATGCCCATACAGCCAAGTCCCAATGGCGAAGCCATTATACCCTGTGATCCCAATTTTTTTGATTGCATAAAACAGATTTAAGTGAAGTAAAAAGATGAGGCAGTAATCATCGCTGATGGCAAACGGCGCAGGCAGGGTTTATTTTTCTTACAGATAAAGCGGGGTTATTGACCGGCATCACCTGCTCTGCAAAAAATCTTCTACTTTAGTAGCGTTTAAAACCACCAGTTTGCTGTCAATCATCATCGTTAACTACAATGTAAAATATTTCCTGGAGCAATGCCTCTGTTCGGTGCAGAAAGCTATTGCAGGCATGCAGGCAGAAGTAATAGTGATTGATAACAATTCAACCGATGAAAGTGTTGCCTGCCTGCAGCATAAATTTTCCTGGGTGCGCTTTGCGGCAAACAGCATCAATACAGGTTATGCCAAAGCAAACAACCAGGGCTGGCAAATGGCCGGCGGGGACCTGGTACTGTTTCTGAACCCTGATACCATTCTAAGCGAAGATTGCCTGAAAAAATCAGTGGAAGCTTTACTGCAGGATCCGCGGAGAGGCGCCCTGGGCATTCATATGCTGGATGGCAGCGGGCATTTTCTGCCGGAGTCCAAAAGAGGGTTCCCTTCTCCGGCGGCTTCTTTGTTTAAATTACTGGGGCTGATAAAAATTTTCCCGCATTCAAAAACCTTCGCCAGCTATTACCAGGGGCACCTGCCTGAAAAAGAAGACAATGAAGTGGATGTGCTGTCTGGTGCCTATATGATGGTGAAGAAGGCGGTGCTGGAGCAAACAGGGGGTTTTGACGAGCAGTTTTTTATGTATGGCGAGGACATCGACCTCAGCTACCGCATTCAAAAGGCGGGATATACCAATTACTACCTGGCGGGCAGCAGCATTCTTCATTTTAAAGGAGAGAGTACGAAAAAGAATTGCGCTTATACAAGACTGTTTTACAAGGCCATGGTCATTTTTGTGCAGAAGCATTACGGAAAGCAGTCGCGCTGGTTTACACTGCTGGCGAAGCTGGCCATCGGTTTTGGTGGCGTGGTTTCTTACCTGCGGCAGCTGTTGACCCGCAGGCTGTCCGGCGCTTACGGTAAAACCATTCAAACGCTGGTGGTGGGAGATACGGCAGATACTGATGTGGTGGGCGTTGCGCTGGCGGGTGCCCAGCCGGTAATGCGGGTAGTAATAACAGCCAGGGATATACGACAAATGAATACGGTGTTACAGGCAGAGAAAATCGACGAGATTGTTTTTTGTACTGCCGGTATTGGCTATGCGGCGGTCATTACCTGTATTGAGCAACTGAAAGGCAACAGGGAGTATAAATTTTTTGCGCGTGGCAGTAAAAGCATGGTGGGCAGTTCTTCAAAAAACAGGAGCGGGGAAACAGTAGTGCTGAACCTGGAAAGAAAACGGCGGTAAGCCAGGACATCTATAAAAAAGAAAAGGGGCCAGAATAGAAATTCAACCCCGTTTTAAAATCCAATATCCTATGAAAAACCGATGCAATGTTAGATGATTAATTTGGTTCCCACAATACCTTAAAGTGGGTATTTTACAAATATTTTATTGTGTAAGGGGGCAACTATTTTTTTATAAGCTTTTCCGTAACCAGTTTATTGGTTTCTTTTTGGAACAATGTTATAACATAGACGCCGGGTTCAAGGGAAGAAACATCTATTACTTTAAGGCCACCCTGCAGTTTTTCTGAGATAATGGGTTTGCCAAATGCATCATTTATTTGAACTTCAACGCTGGATTCACTTCTGACAATCAGCACTTTATCAACCGGGTTGGGATAAAACTTGCAGGAAGCATCCGGGAAAGGCATGGCAGCAATGGCTTCAGAATAATAAGAAGCCTGAGTAGTGCTGAGCTTTACGCGGTAAAATATTTTTCCCCGCGGTGGCGCATCATCCACAAACTCAAACCAACCGCCAGAATTATTTTTGGTAACCCCTACCAAATTAAAATCTGTTCCATTGTTACTTCTTTCCACGGCATAAAAACTTTCTGTACCCGGTAGGCTGTCGGATTTCCAGCGGAGCAATGCCTTGTTATCTTTCTGACTAATCGAAAAACCATGAATGGGCAGCAGGGCTGTATCTGGTAATAATAGAGGAGCGGTAAATATAATGGCCGGCAACACCTGGCTAAAGCCGGCAATACCTGTAAAAACGAGCATCAGTGCAAGAAATAAGGACTTCATCAGGGGAAATTGGCTTTGAAATGTGGACAACCTGTTAACAAATACCGTACCATCCACTTATTCAACGTCGTACAGGGGCTTTATTTTATAAAAAACATGTTATAGTTTTCAAAAAAAGAAGTGATTTTTGAAAATACATTCCCAAAACAACCCAAATGAGTAAAAGCAGGCAATTGCCTTTTCGTAAAAGAATAGCCATGGTGGCGCACGACAACCGGAAACATGATTTGATAGAATGGGCAGAACATAATAAAGTAGTGCTTGCCAAGCATGAACTGATGGCCACCGGCACCACGGGGAAATTATTGGAGGCGCAGCTGGACCGGCCGGTGCTGAAAATGATGAGTGGACCGCTGGGCGGTGACCAGCAGATAGGGGCCATGATTGCCGAGGCAAAGGTTGACATCCTGATTTTTTTCTGGGACCCGATGGAGGCACAACCACATGACCCCGACGTAAAAGCCCTGCTGCGGCTGGCCGTTTGCTGGAACATCCCCATGGCCTGTGACCGCGCCACAGCCGATTTTTTATTTACATCTCCGTTGATGCATGATAATTATGAATGCGCCATACCTGACTATTCTACCTACCTGCAGCGTAAAGTATAAAACATCTTCGGTACAATGAGAGTGCACATGGATGACACGGATTGAACGGATTAAGCTCAGTTACAACCTATTGGCAAGCAGGGTTTACCAGCAATAATTTTTCTAACTGCCAAATTAAAATGCGTCTTATCCGTGCCATCCGTGTGCTATTGTATTTACCTTTAAGCGCCTGCCTTTCCTATTTACCCAAACAAATAATTAA
>JANPGT010000915.1:0-3900 GCA_031424135.1 Chitinophagaceae bacterium | reverse complement strand
TATCTTCTGTTTTTTCAAGATAACCGGCAAAGGAAACGGTGACAGTATACGGACCGCCGACCCGCAGGTTGGGTACCAGAAAAGATCCGTTGCTCTGGGCGAGGGTGGTTTTATTGATACCTGCATCGGCATATACAACTTTTACCGTAGCGCCGGGTAGGGGCTTGCCGTCTTGTGAAGTGATGGTGCCGCTCAGTGTGGCGGTGGTTACCTGCGCATTGGCGCAGAAGAAGAACATAACAGTACACAGGGCGGTATACACCCGCATAAGCGCTGGCTTTCTCATACAATAAGTTTTGGTTATAACGAATTTATAACAATTTGTTAATTTTCTAATGTTAAGTTTTTACCCGCTATCCCGTAGATGTTGCTGGTAAAATTCCGGAAACCGCAATTCAAACATGTGAAAAAAAGTTGGCGGGCAGCAGCGGGTATCCGGCATGTTGAAAAATATTACCCTAGAGACTAATCAAAGACGACAACAGTTTTGTTTTCCTGTATAACCGGATGATGGCCCGTTGATCCTTGCAGCCCGGAAAAATTTCAGTGAACTTAGGAAGCATTTTATAAACCATCCACTAATATTGACAGGGTAATATGGTAAGGCGGAAAGACAATTGCTGGAGCAATTCAGCATTACAAAATTTGCCAATGCTGAGAACTACTACTGGAACAATTGCATACCACAGCACGAAAGGTTCAATTAAAGCAGGCATGGAAGTTACCAGGGGCCATTGGGAAGCTGGGAAACCACCTGTAAAGGCAGCTGGTACTGGTTGGTAAGAAGGCCATCTTGTTTGCGGCGCCCATACTGAAAGCCAATAATCCAGCAAAGGTTTATGGTTTCGGACAATTCCGGCACCCCCTGCGTTTTTATAGAGTAGTTGTTGTGAATGAAACCTTGGTAGGATTGTCTGCCTATGGGTTTATGATTGACCGGTCAAATGTCATAGAAAAATTTGGGCTCCAAAAGGGCATATTTAATTTCGTCCTTTCGTTGAGTTAGGTAAATTTTTCCAGCATTCTTATTTTGTCGGTAAAACCGAGTGACCGGTGTCGTTTCCCAAGTCCATAGAATGGATTAATTGCGCCACTTCTTTCTTTATTTTATTTTCGCTATAATGGAGTGCATTCCCTAATGATGCACCGCTCTTTAACATCGCAACTATTGGTCATTGATTTGAGTAATTTTGGATTTGATTTCTGCCACTTTATTCAGTAGGATTTTCTTTGTAGATTCATTGAGTAAAAGCCAGGCTTTTACTTCTGGAAAATGCTCTAATGTGTAAAGCGTTTTTACTACCTGATTATAATTTTTTCCGAGTTCATTTAATTCAGTCCGGAGCAGGATCATTTCTGCCATAAAGTCATCTAGCGATTGATTTTGTTGGTAGATTGAAATTGGACTTGTCAACCAATTTTTGCCCAACAAAGTCGCTTAGTTTCTGGCAGGTAGATTTTGTAAATTGGGTATTAATTTTTTCTAACTCACCTGACGTAAATCTGACCTGAAGAAGTTTAGTCCTGCTATTTTTGTTTGCACTCATCACAAGAAGCTTTATACCGTTTAAAAACGGGTCGTTGTCAAAACTCATGAAATAACTGCCCACGACTCCGGAGTAAGGGCGGCTGGATAACCGTTGTATTACAACGGGACATCTAGCAGGTAGCGGCAAAGCAGGCTGCCTCAACATCCGTCCTACCCTATTGGGGGTAGGAAGATAGTTTTGTAATAATCATTGAAATTCAACGGATTAATTTATGCCGGCAATAAGCTCTGCGCTACCGTATTTTACTGGCCAAACAAAAATTATGGCTTTTGCCGCAGCTGCTGTTTTTGGGATTTAACTATATTGATCAACCAATCATTCAGGTCATTGTATTGATGATACAATTGCCTTTCATCTTTGAATTTTTGCTCATCCAATCCCAGTGCCTGTAGCGTGCATCTATTCCCGGTCTTATCATTGTCCAGGTACAAATGAACATGGTTATGCTCCTGCATTTTTGACAGGCTTTTTTCGAAAAATGAAGTAGAATTCAGGATGAGGAAATTGCGCAATGGCTGCTGTTGTTTGACATATTTTTGTAAGAAAGGAAGTTGAAAAAACCTTCAAAGGCCGCCAAATTATTGGCGCCGTTATCAATGAAAGTAATGTCCTTTGGAGAGCTGCTTCCTTTGAAATATTCATCGCGTAATTCGTAACCGCCCGTATCATTTTTAAAGCCTAGTGCATAGTAAGTTTTATCGGCGATTAAGGACGGGAGAAAATACTATCATGTAAACAATAACTTCTTATTATTTTATCTAATCGTATTTTAATTTTTTGAACCCAATTCTTTCCCGCTTTTGCCAATACTGCTGTTGGGCTTTTTCTTCCAGTAGTTTTTCGAATGCAGCAGAGAGGTTCGTCAATTGCTCATCATGTGCATCCAATATCGATTTATTTTCTTCCAGCTGTGGTTTTATAAAATGGTCTGCCAGCAGCGCTCTTTTGACTGCAATAAAGGCCCAAATGATGGTTATGGTCATGATTTGAGGTTTAAATCTGTAAACTCAAAATCCAACATTCCCCGTTGACAACCTGGTCAGCCCCGGTAAATAACAATAGTCCACCGTCTAATAAGGTCTCCTTTTTTTTCCCCATATAATTTTTAGCTTGCTGTTGTGCTTGGTATTTTCCGCTAAGACAGCATACCCCTTTTCATGCAATCCAACAAATCATCCAGGCGAAGGTTTCTGGCTATGCTTCCAATGCTGGCTTTGACACCCGGGCGTCTCTCCGTTAAACGTTTTGTAAATCCATTTACAAAACCGCGGATTGGGTACCTGGGCGGCGCTGGTGTGATGCACCTGGAAACGGTCTTCGTGGAGGCATTGCAAAAACTTGGTTATAAGGAAGGTGAAAATATTGAGATTATTAGAAGACTGGCCCGCCCAAACGCAACCGATTCACAGGAAATGGCCGCTGAACTGGCAAATATGGATCTGCTTTTAATTGTTGCTGCATCCCTGCCATTTGCGCTTGAAATCCGGTACATTAACCCGGCAATGCCCATGGTACTGGTTACCTGTCCCGGGATGGTCAGTAATGGTTTTGCAAAGACCCTGCAACATCCTGGTGGTATTTATACCGGTTTGGATGAACTGCCAGCTGGTGTTACTGCCAGGCGGCTGCAATTACTACAGGAAGTAGTACCGCAGCTCAGGCATATTGCATTGCTATCTGCTACGCCGGGCAAGGGTGGTCATGAAATCCAGCTCCTTGAAGCCCAACAGGAAGCCAAAAAATACTCATTGGATGTCAAATCCTACAGGGTTACCAATCTGCCGGCACTTGAAAAGGCGTTGCAGGAAATAGTGGCTGACGGTATGCAGGCAATGCTCGTATTCCAGGGTGCCCTCACTTTAGCCAACCGTCAGCTGTTGGTTGATTTTGCCACCCAACAGCGCTTGCCGGTGATTTACCAGCAGGCGGTATTTGCCGAAATCGGTGGTCTCATGTCATGGGCGCCTGACCTGCCCAAACAGTTTGCAGATGCGGCGGTGTATGTAGACAAAATCATCAGGGGGGCTAAACCCGGCGATCTGCCTGTCAGGCATCCCGAACCATACTATCTAACCCTTAATATTAAGGCAGCCGGTAGACTCAATATCCGGTTTCCTGCTGCACTGCTGGGTCAGGCACATAGGATAATTGAATGAGGATAGGCATTGCTATAACTCCTTGATGGTGTCGGTAGACATTGTATAAAACAGATTTATGATAAAAACATTCATTGTTCTAATAATCATCATGAACCTCACGACAGCACGGGCTCAGGTAAAATCGAAACAGGTGCTTGTTGAAGGTAAAGGACAGCCTATTGTACTACTTCATGGCGGCACGTTTGACTTTA
>JANPGT010000914.1:0-1607 GCA_031424135.1 Chitinophagaceae bacterium | reverse complement strand
GCCGGCTTTATTGAGTACAAGCCCCAGGGGAACACCTGTCCATTCAGCGATGGCAGTCCATCCTTCCTCGCAGGTATGGCGGGTGATCTGCGTTTGCGAAGAAAACTGTTTAAGGTCTGTAAGCGAATATGCTGATGGCTGGGCTACCCGACCTTCTATTGACAGGCGCCAGTCTTTAAAGGAACTGCTTTGCAGGCGTCCATACGCTTCACTGTAAGGGATTTCATGATCGCCCCGTTTGCTGGGATTGCCTGGGTCGGTAGTGCCCGTTGCAGGAAATGCAGATATTTCACTGTGCTGGTATTCATGAACCAGCGACTGGCCGGGCAGCAAGGCGCGGTGGGCTGCGTAAGTAAATGCATCACCCATACGGAGTATATTACCGTAAGTAGGCGGTGATTTTTTCCCGCATCCCGTCAGCACCAGGCCGCCCAGGGTTGTTAATCCTGCAGCAATCGCTTTACGCCGGTTAATCAGGTGCTTCTTTTTCATATTATTTTCCCAGAATTATTCCACGCATTTGTTGTTTGAACCCGGACCGGATAACCATCACTACATGCACCATCAGGAAAAGCACCAGTGCAAAAGCTGCAAAAAAATGAATGGTGCGGGCGGATTGCGCTCCTGCAAAAATCTTTAACAGGAATGGGTAAGCGGCAGTAATAGCGGGTGACATTGTAAGGCCAGTCATTGCTGTCAGGGGCAGCAGAAAGAATATAACGGTCATATAGGTATATTTTTGCAGCAGCCCATACTGCTGGCCATTGGCGGCAACCGGTATCTTGCGGAAATGGCTGATAAAATCATTCCGGAACAAACCAACACTGAATTCCTTCACCCGCGGAGACAGCCGCCGCCTGAAATGACCGCTAAAAATACCTGCCAGCAAATACCACAAACCTGTTATTACCAGCAACCATGCAGCCAGGAAATGGAGACTTCGGCCCCAGCCATTCTGGTTAAAAATTTCATAGGTTCTGCTGGCGCTTACCGGCGAATCAGCAGTATTGAAAAAAGGATTGCGCTTTTCCCAGCCATTATGCCGGTAATTACGACTGACAGGTAATTCAAACAGCGCAGGTGTCAGATCGTTTCCCGTTTCGCCCCAATAAAACCTCGGATGCACCATTAAAATCTCTGCCCCGCTGAAGGTCAGCAGCAGAAAACTAACTGTTACTATCCAGTGTACAGACCTCACCCAGCTTTTATGCCGGATGGGTACAGATTTTGAAATTTCCACTGTAATAGGTAAGGGACGCTCCATTTTTCCTGTTTTATCATTAGCCTTTTAAATATACATTTTTTTGCAACATCCCCTGCAAATGTTGGTGTACAATCCCGTTGAGTGTATATTGCTGTTATCCGTTTTCGATGCCTGGTCTCCGTACCAGCCTGGATTGAAAAGGCAGATCAGCTGCAGGACAGGCGCTTTTTTTGTACGCCGGCGCCTGGGCAGAACAGCCAGCCGGATAAAAAATAGTGCCCCGTAATTGGCAGGTAAACTGGGGGCGATAAAAAACAAATAAATCAATTTTCATGAATAAACATCTTCATATTTTGCTGGCGCTTTTCCTCCCTTTTCTATTGGGCCACTCCCAAATGAAGAT
>JANPGT010000913.1:0-2587 GCA_031424135.1 Chitinophagaceae bacterium | reverse complement strand
GGCCCTTACCGAGCTTCCCAGTTGCAGTACATGCACAGGTTTTTTTAGTCCCAGCAAAATAGGGCCGATGGCATCTGCGCCACCTACTTCTTTCAGCAGGTTATAGGCCACATTGCCCGCGGCCAGGTTGGGAAAAATAAGCGTGTTCACGTCCTGGTCTACCAACTCGCTGAAAGGATAATTATCGCGCAGGATTTCTTTATTAAATGCTACACTGGCCTGCATTTCGCCATCTACCAGCAGGGAAGGATTTTTTTGCTTGACAATTCTCCTTGCTTTTGCCACCAGTCTTGCTTCCGGTGAATCGCTGCTGCCAAAATTAGAATAGCTGAGCATGGCAATACGGGGCGTAAGATTGAAATTGCGTACTTCTTTGGCCACCATTAATGTAATATCCGCCAGTTCTTCTGCTGTAGGATTAAAATTTACCGTGGTATCGGCCATAAACAACGGCCCGCGTTTGGTAAGCAGCAGGTACATGCCGGCAATTTTTTGTACACCATCTTCGGTACCAATTACCTGCAGGGCCGGACGAATGGTTTCTGCGTAATTTTTGGTGAGCCCCGATATCATTGCATCTGCTTCGCCCGTCTCCACCATCATACAGCCAAAATAGCTGCGGTTTTTCATCATCTTGGCCGAGTCGTATAAATTCAGTCCCTTGCGTTGTCTTTTGGTAAAAAATAACTGGCCATATTCTTTGCGCTTTTCATCAAATTCATCCAGTTGCGGATCTATGATGGGCATATCTTCCAGGTCAATGCCATTGGCATCGGCGATATCGCGGATTTTCTTTTCGTTGCCCAGCAGGATGGGGTAGGCCACGCCCTCGTCAAAGCAAATCTGGGCAGTTTTTAAAATCTTCAGGTTATCTGCTTCCGCAAAAATGATGCGTTTGGGATCGCGCCGGGCTTTATTACCAATGATGCGCATCAGCTGGTTATCCAGTCCCAGCCGCTTGTTCAGTCCTATGCTGTAGGAATCCCAGTTGGTGATAATGGTCTGCGCTACGCCGCTTTCGATGGCGGCTTTTGCCACTGCGGGTGCCACGGTACTCAGTAAACGCGGGTCAAGCGGTTTGGGAATAATATAGGTAGGGCCGAATGTAATGGTCTTTTCGTTGTAGGCCATGTTTACAATATCCGGTACCGGGCTCTTGGCCAGTTCGGCCAATGCGTTTACGGCCGCCAGTTTCATGGCTTCATTGATTTGTGTGGCGCGTACATCCAGCGCCCCGCGGAAAATATAGGGGAAGCCCAGTACATTGTTTACCTGGTTCGGGTAGTCGCTGCGGCCGGTAGCCATAATCAGGTCATCACGGGTTTCAATAGCCGCTTCATAAGAGATTTCCGGATCAGGGTTGGCCATGGCAAAAACAATGGGTCTTTTGGCCATGCTTTTTATCATATCGGGCGTTACTACATTGCCCACGCTGAGTCCCAGGAAAACATCGGCATCTTTCATGGCGCCTGCCAGAGTAATGTCAGTGCTTTTTACGGCCAGCAGTTTGCGGTCTTCGCCCAGGTCGGCACGCTGATCATGTATTACGCCTGCTATATCAAAAAGGGTGAAATTTTCGTGTTTGGCGCCCAGGGCCAGGTAGAGTTTTACACAGGCCATGGCTGCTGCGCCTGCACCATTCACCACAAATTTTACCTTATCAATTTTTTTCTTCTGCAGTTCCAGTGCGTTCAGCAGGGCTGCACTGCTGATAATCGCGGTACCATGCTGGTCATCGTGCATCACCGGTATCTTTAACTGGCTGCGCAATTGCTGCTCAATATAAAAGCATTCCGGTGCCTTGATATCTTCTAAGTTGATGCCACCAAAAGTGGGTTCCAGCGATTTTACAATCTGCACAAATTTTTCCGGGTCCTTTTCATTGATCTCAATGTCGAACACGTCTATGTCTGCAAAGATTTTGAAGAGTACTCCCTTGCCTTCCATTACCGGCTTGCTGGCTTCGGGGCCAATATCGCCCAGTCCCAGTACTGCCGTACCATTGGTAATAACGGCTACCAGGTTACCCTTGGCAGTATATTTATAAACGTTTTCTGTAAGTGCGTGAATTTCTTTGCAGGGTTCGGCTACGCCCGGGCTGTAGGCCAGCGATAAATCGCGTTGGGTCTTTGCTTCCTTGGTAGGCACTACTTCTATCTTCCCC
Source organism: Chitinophagaceae bacterium (assembly GCA_031424135.1). Taxonomy (GTDB): domain Bacteria; phylum Bacteroidota; class Bacteroidia; order Chitinophagales; family Chitinophagaceae; genus JACMLD01. Next base: position 423 of record JANPGT010000913.1, on the reverse strand, counting down.
GGTCTTCCCTTGGAATGATATTCAAGCGCCTGCTCGCGTCTGAGTTTCTTTTGCATAGGCTATTAAGAATGGCGTGCAAAGTACGAAAATATAGATAGATGGAGGTTTTAGCAGTATTATGGCCAGGCAGAAGAATTTCTATTGGACTTCGGTTGTGTCACTCACTTGTACTGTAAACGCTTTATTGAGCGGTGCGCGGCCTTCCACCAATAAAACAGGCTGCACGGGTCCTGGACCCGGATTTTTTGCAAGCAGCCCAAAATTTTTCGTATGAAGGCTTTTTCTGCCAAATGTGGGCAATTTTGTAATTGTAAAAGTGGTTTTTTTACATAGGCCATTTGTGTTTCGAAAGGCACTATTTGCAATTCGAAATGACACTGACAAGAAAATAAAAATATTTTTTACAACTTACAATGGTCATTG
>JANPGT010000912.1:0-7262 GCA_031424135.1 Chitinophagaceae bacterium | reverse complement strand
ACGTAAGGCCAGCCGCCATCAGTGCCTTTGCTTCGTATCTCGTACATGGTTTCTGCCGGCAACTGGCTGCCCTGCTCCTTTGTGTACAGCGCCGGGTAGAGCGCATCCAGGTCGCCCCGGCCATGCTGCATAATAAACAATGAATTGGTTTGTGTATTCCAGTCAAGCCCCACTACGTTTTTAAAACCGGTAGCATAATGCACCGCATCTTTGTACTGCTGATTAAGTTTGCTGGTGCTGAACTGCCAGATACCACCTACAGAATCCAGCAATGGGCATGGATTGGGGGCTACCCTTGATTGCGGATCGATGAGGCAGGAGTTGACATAAGACCCTGCGTTTACATAAATATGATTGTTATTATCAACTGCAATTGATTTGGAATTATCGCGCATGCGGTTCACCAGCCCGGTAACAATTTTCTCAGGTTTTGCGGCGTTTAGCACTTCGCCGTTTTTATCCAGCTGGTAACGGAACACCTCATCATTGGAGGAGGCATATAAGTAATCGCCTTTAATAAAAATACCAGTGCCGGGGTAATCACCAAAAGCAAGCTGCTGGCTGTATTTGCCGTCTTTTCCCTGTTTCAGGTAAATAATGCCTTTACCATCTTTCAGCCTCGACAGTTTTACATATACATCGCCCTGTTTATTGATGGCAATATGCCTGGCGCCTCCTAATCCTTCTGCTACAATGGTAGCAGTAAAGCCGGGTGGCAACTGTAATGACTGGGCGCCTGCCAGCAAAACAAAGAAAAGAGATGCAAGGAAGATACCTGATGCTAACGCAATTTTTTTCATACCGCATTTTTAGTAGGCGCCAAATGTAGCATCTTTTGACCCACGGAGGCAATTAGACAGGGAGAAATGCCCTTCTTTTTTACAGCGGATATTTTCCGGTGCTGCCTGCGCAGGCTTCCCCTTTACAACTTCTGGGCACCGGGTGGCACCGTGGTAACTTCTTTTAGAACTGCAGCTTAACCCCGCCCGTTACACTGAACGAATTGAGGTAAGATTTTACCGCCGCATTCTGGTTAATGGAATTGAATGCAAAATTAACGGCCGGCACCAGGTTCAGCGATATTCTTTTACTGATATTATACTGCAGTCCCAACCCTGCCATTCCATTAAAATAGGTTTTACGCAGGCCCTGTATGCTGGTAATATGCTGTTGTTGACTGGTGCCTGCATCCAGGCTGGTTTGCAGGCTTTGCTTCACCAGGAAATTGGCCATCAACCCCAGCTCTGGTATCACATTGAATTTCTTTGTACCGAAAAAAGTGTAATTCAGTGTTAACGGTATGCCGATATACTGCAGGTTATTACTGGAAGAAGCCACTGTAATACTATCGCCCACCACCGGCGATGTACCGGCTTTGGGTGAAAGAAAAGTATACCCTGAGGAACAGTCAAAACGGTATTTCACCTTGCCATCGTTGGCCAGCTGGGCATATATTTTCTTTGGTTGAATGTCAACACTTCTTGAATTGTAACTGAAACCAGATTGCAGTCCCCATTTCCTGCCCAGGGGCACTGCTACCAACACCCCCCAGGCAGAAGAAGCCGTATAGGTTTCGTCATTCCTTATTTTCTCCCTGTCGTTGGGCCACTGCGGAAACTGCCGCCGGTGATCCTCATCAGTTTCTATGCGGTTGAAACTGAACTGCGGAGAAAAGAAAGGCATTATAGAAAAATGGAAGACGGAAGATTTTTTGGCTATCACGGGCATTACAGCTGCTTTTTCCTGCACCCAGGCAGGCATAGCATCATTGCCAACAATACTTACAATGATGGGCAGATTAGCTATTTCATCCCCGCTATTTTTTTGTACCCATACCCCTGCCAGCGGCCTTATCATTCTTACAGGCAGTTCAATTTTTATATTCCCTTTAGCAGTCTCACGGTTAAGTGCAGCAGTTGTCCGGCTGCCTGCTGCCAAAAAATTTTCTTCTGTATTATCTGAATTTGCGTGTTGCTGCAACTTCAATTTCTTATCCCGGGTTTTTACAAGTGCCTGCTTATGCTCTTTGATACCAGCAAGCGCTGTTTCGTTTTTATCAGCATTTTTACCAGGAGACGATCTGTTTAATTTTGTAGTTCTGCCGCTTGTACCGGCGGCTATACTGTCCTTTACTTTCACTGCTTTATTCAGTGCGGTTGTTTCATTATTCAATTCGCTGCTCACTCCTGCCGCTACTTCCTGGCGGGCGGCTTTGTTTTGCCCCGATACAACCGGCGTTCTATTTGAAACGGCTTTATCTGCTGCAGCGCCGGGTTTTACTTTTACTGCTATTTCTTCTTTGCGGTTGGGTGATGCTGCATCGCCTTTACTGTTTACAGCTTCAGAAACTGCCATTGCTGAAACTTTATTTTCATCTGTCTGCTGTGCACTGTTTGCCGCAGCTGCATTACTCTTTACTGCCGCTTCGGGCGGCTGTTCATCTAATGGCAACGTTTCATTCGCCAAAGATTTGTCCTCCGAAGGCATTGATTTTTTTGTGGCATTTGAATTTCCCAATTTGCCTGGCGCTGCCGCATGGACTGTCTCAGTATTGGCAGTATCAGCTGTTTTATCTGCTGGCTGTTCTGTTTTATTTTTTGAAACCAGCTGGAAAACAATCACGCTCATCAGCAATAACAGCAAAGCCGCAGAAAACAGTTTTAGTTTATTGTATTTCTTTTTGCTGAGGGCAATACTCTTCCTGTCCAGCCCGTGATCAATCTCATTCCATACCCTGGCAGAAGGCATCTCTTCATGCGCTTCTATCGGTTCACGGAATAAATCATCAATATCGTGTAGATTTTCACTCATACTCAAATAGTATTTTGTTTGGCAGGTTGTTCATTTTTAGCAATGGCCTTCTGCAAAATAGCCCTCGCGTCGTACAGGTTCGACTTTGATGTTCCTTCTGAAATGCCCAGGTGCTCCGCAATCTCGCGGTGTTTCATACCTTCAAAAACATACAGGTTAAACACCATGCGGTAGGCGGGTGGCAGCTGCTGCACCAGCCTCAGCAGTTCCTTTGTACTCAGCTGTGAATGAATATTTTCCGAACCACCATATTCCGTTCTAACATCTTCAATACTTACCACGGCATGCAGCTGCGATTTATTACGGTATTTCTGCAGGGCACAGTTCACCATAATTTTTCTTACCCAGCCTTCAAACGAACCGGTAAACTTATATTGCTCCAGGTGCTCAAATACCCTCATAAACCCTTCCTGCAATATTTCCTCCGCTTCTTCGCGGCTACGTGCATAGCGCAGGCACACCACAAACATTTTGGGTGCCAGCTGGGCATAGAGATTGGCCTGGGAATGACGCTCCCCCTTAATACACTTGCTAATGAGCTGATTTAAATGGTCCTGCATTGGTGAATACCCCTGAGATGCTAATTATATGTTAATGGGTTGGGTTATGGCAAAAATTTATTTTTTCACCCAACCTTTTTATTCCGTTACGCCATCTGTTATATTGCAAAAATCACACAAAAACTTCCCAAAAAAAAAGTTATGAAAAAAATGATGCTTAGCCTGTTAGTGGCTGCCTCACTCCTGTACGCCTGCAACAAATCTGCTTCAGACAGTACGGCTGTTTCGTTAACGGCATCCACTACTACAGCAGCTGTTGGGCAAACCATTACCGTTACTGCAAACACCCGCACCAATGCCTTAAGCTGGTCAGTAACCCCCGCCAACACAGCCTCTGCTGCTTACGCGGTTACCACAGAAAAAACAAATTATATCAGTTTCTCGCAGCCCGGTGTGTATACAGTGGGTGTGCGCACCAGGGATCTTCCACTGGACTCTATACATCATTGCAATCACAGCGACAGCACAGGGCACCATTTGCAGGACAGTGTATGGAATCATCATATTGACAGTCTTTGGGTTGGACATGGCTTTCACAGGGGTGGTTGCAAAAACGGCCAGGATTCTGCTTCATTACGTATTACAGTTAAATAGGTTGGTATGGGTAAATATAAAGCAGGTTTATTTTAATAGATCTGCTTTATACTTACCTGTTAATCCAAATCAATTTTCTTGTAATAATGCATGAATTCAGTGTTTTATAAAACTACAGCAACGCATTGTTAACGAATCATTTTCATTTCAGCAGGAATAAAAAGCCAACTTTGCTGTTATTACTCTACACGCACTAAAATTCAACTTATGAAGGTCCTGGTTATTGCCCTGTTAATGGCCCTTACTGGCAATCCTTCTCCGTGGATGAACGATTTTGAAGCGGCGAAAAAAATTGCGCAGGAAAAACACCAGTGCATGCTGGTTAATTTCTCAGGCTCCGACTGGTGTGGTCCCTGCATCCGCCTGCACAAAGAAATTTTCGACGGTGATGCATTTCTTGCAATGGCCAAAGACCAGCTTATACTGGTGAATGCTGATTTTCCCCGGCTCAAAAAAAACCAACTGCCCAAAGCACAGCAGCAGCAAAACGAAAAGCTGGCAGATATGTACAATGCTGCAGGCAATTTTCCCAGCACGGTGCTGGTTAATGCAGCGGGTAAAGTGCTGAAAGTCTGGGATGGCTACCCAAAACAGGGTGCGGCTGCCTTCATAGAAGAAATCAACCAGGCCATTCATGCAAATAACCAGTAACCCTGTTGTAACGGCAGGCATGTACAAACAATCCATGCAGCTAATGGGCAACCGCTTTGAAATTACAGTGGTGGGCAACGATGAAGCATGGGCCAATGAAAGAATAACCATTGGCGTACAGGAAATAAAAAGAATAGAAAAACTGCTGACTACTTTTAATGACAGCAGCGAGACCAACAGGATAAATGCAGCAGCCGGTATTGCACCCGTGCAGGTAAGCGAAGAAACCTTCCGTCTTATCCAGCGATCCATCAGAATTTCAGCTATCACCCAGGGCGCCTTTGATATCAGTTACGGATCTGTTGATAAAAGTCTCTGGAACTTTGATGCTGGTATGACGAAGCTGCCCGATGAAAAAACCGCCCGCCGGATGGTGCGGCTCATCAATTACCGCAATATCATTTTGGATGAAAAAGAAAAAACAGTTTTCCTGAAGGAACCCGGCATGCGCATTGGCTTCGGAGGCATAGGCAAAGGATATGCCGCAGAAATGGCCAAAAAAGTGATGAAGGCAGCAGGCGTTCAAAGCGGTATTGTAAATGCCTCGGGAGATCTTACCTGCTGGGGTACACAGCCTGGCGGACAACCATGGACCATCGGCATTGTAAACCCCAACCTGAAAGAAAAAATATTTTCGTACATGAGCGTCACCGATATGGCAGTCGCCACTTCGGGCAACTATGAAAAATTTGTACTGATCAACGGAAAAAAATATTCGCATACCATTAACCCGCGTACAGGCCTGCCCGTAAGCGGCATTAAAAGCGTTACCATTATTTCACCCAATGCAGAAATAGCTGATGCCATGGCCACACCGGTGACCATCATGGGTATTAAAGCCGGATTGGATATGATAAATCAGGTAAAAGATATAGAAGCCATTGTGATTGACGATAACGACATTATATATACCTCCAGCAATTTACATTTCACTTAAGAAAAAAACATGAAAAAACAAACCATCATTACCTGTGCATTGGCAACCATCCTGCTGCCGGCCTTTAATTCCTGTGTACAGGTAAAAGAATACCAGAAGAGTAAACTCAACGATGCAGACATGTCGCTGGGCGCCAGGAAAAGCCAGAAAAACGAATCCAATTTTCAGAGCTACCGCGAGGGTGCCGCCGGCGCCAATGGTGGGAAAACCGGTGGCGGCTGTGGCTGTAATTAATTTTTATTTACCTTTTATTTTACTGGCATGCGTAAGTTATGTTTAACGTTGGTTGGTATTTACATTATGTTTCTGGGCGTTTTTGCGCAGAAGACCAGCCGGCCCGATACGGTCTATGAGACCAAACCCCTGCGGGTGGATGAAGTAAACCTGGTCTCCAGTTACTATACACAGGAAGGCATTCATTCTGCTGTAACCGGTGGTAATGGCAATGAACACGTAACGGATCTTTCCAACGGACTGGAAATAAAATTTGTGGGCTGGGACATGCGCCACAACAAACACACGCTGGGCGTAGAAGCAGGTTTTGACCACCATACTTCTGCATCATCTGCCTGGGTGTCAAAAACCGGCGCTTCCAGAACCGGCGGTACGCGTATTTATCCTGCTGTTAACTGGACCATGGAAAATGACAAGGGGAACAGTTTTGGCATCGGTGCTTATTATTCTACAGAATACAACTACAAATCTTTCGGGCTGGAGCTGCATGCCGGAAGAAAGCTCAGCTCCAATACAGAAATCAATGGTAAGATTTCTGGTTTTTTCGATAAAGTGAAAATGATTTATCCCTCAGAGTTGATACCTGCTGTCACATATACCAGTCCTACCACTTATACCACGGCCAGCGGAAGAACCGTAAGATCCGGTGGAGGTGAATCAGAAAACGATGGCATTCCTTCAAGTGCCAGGAATACGTTTACCGCCTCCCTCTCAATGGCGCAGATCATCAATACGCGCATGCAGTTCAGCGTTATGCTGGACCTGGTGGGACAGAGCGGCTACCTTGGTCTTCCTTTTCACAGGGTCTACTTTACAGATGGCAGCGTACATGTAGAGAACCTGCCCGATACGCGTACCAAACTGCCCATAGGTATCCGCTTCAATTATTTTGCAGGTGATAATGTAGTCATCAGGAGTTATTACCGTTATTATACAGACAGCTGGGGATTAAGTGCCCATACGGCAGAGCTGGAAGTGCCGGTGAAGATTGGTTCTTTCTTTTCTATCGCCCCGTTTTACCGCTATTACACGCAGCGTGCGGCAAAATATTTTGGCGGCTATAGCACACATACTGCAGGCGATAAATATTATTCCAGAAATTATTTCTCTTTAACTCATAAAAATGATGATGCTCCCATGCTATCACTTTTGCATATCTTCTTGCATTGCAAAGTATGGCTGCGGCAGCAAAAGGATATTCACTGGCGATGATGAGGGAAGGCTGCAATTGTTTCAGCAGCTTACGCAGTTTTAAAATATCTGTCAGTAGTTTTATTTTACGGCTGATAACATTTCCATCCGGGGTGATGCCAAAGGAAAGCGGTTGTTGCATAATTTGTATGGCTGCATCAATAGGGTAGAAGCTGGCGGCGTTTTCATCCAGCACCACCAGGGTAACTGTATGTCCATTCTTTGCAAAAAGATTGGCGGTGTTTACCACAGCTCTTTCTATACCACCGGCAAGATCGAGGCGG
>JANPGT010000911.1:0-2734 GCA_031424135.1 Chitinophagaceae bacterium | reverse complement strand
GCTGCTTCCATTGGCTCCTCCCTGGCAGATATTACTGCCAAATTCCGTTTCCGTGGTTTGTCAGCACATGCCGCTGCAGCGCCAGACAGGGGTCGCAGTGCGCTGGACGGCGTAGAAGCCATGGACAATATGGTGAATATGATGCGCGAGCACATTCCGCAGGATGCACGTATTCATTACGTAATCTCAGATGGTGGCAAAGCGCCCAATGTAGTGCCCGATTTTGCTGAAGTGTGGTATACCATACGCCACAGAAACCGCAGCGAAGTAACCCGCATTTTTGATTGGGTGATACAGGCTGCCAACGGCGCTGCTACGGGCACACAGACAAAAGTGGAATATGAAGTGCTGAGTGGTGAATATGAAACCCTTTCCAACAAGGCACTGGCCATTGCTTTACAGAAAAACCTGGAAAAAGTAGGCGGTGTAAACTACACGCCGGAAGAGGCGGCTTTCGCAAAAAAGATACAATCTACTTACACATATAAAGTACCACCGGTGGAAGCCGCGGCCAAAGTAGAGCCTTTGCTGCTGGAAAATATCAATACGGTATTTTATGCATCTACCGATGTGGGCGATGTAAGCTGGACCGTACCCACCATTGGCATGGGCGCTGCCACCTGGGCGCCGGGTACGCCCCCGCATAGCTGGCAGGCGGTTGCCTGCGGAGGTACCGATATTGGTTTTAAAGGGATGATGGTAGCCGCTAAAACCCTTGCGCTTACCGGCCTGGATCTGCTGACAGACAAGGCCCTGCTGCAAAACGCCAAAGATGAATTTTATAAAGCACGTGGCGCCGACTTTAAATACAAAGCCATTCTGGGCGATAGAAAGCCTCCATTAAACTACAGGGATTGATAAACGAACAATACGGTAGTCTTTGAAGACACAGTCTCCAAAGACTACCGTAATCTGTAGGGATGTAGGTTTAATGGTTAATGAAACAGCTTATTCAGTTCTTAAACTTTTTACAGGGTTTTCAAGCGATGCCTTATAGGTTTGAGAGATAATGGTAAAAAGCCCGATAAGCAACAGGAAACTAAAACAGGCCAGGGCACTGATGATGCCATAGCCCACCCGGTTAGCAAAATTCTGCAGGAAAAGAAAGCCAAGTGTATATCCAAGGGGCACTGCAATAAAGCCCGCAATCACCAGTAATTTTACAAAACCTCTTGAGAGCATTTTAATCACCTGCTGCTTACTGGCACCTATTACCTTGCGGATGCCTATCTCTTTTCGCTTTATTTCTACTGTATACGTCACCAGGCCCAGCAGACCCAATGTGGCAATGCTGAGGGCTATAAATGCCAGGTAGCCCAGCAACGAGATAGTAGCTGCCTGTGAATTGTTGGCAGCAAGATCTTCATTCAGCCAGGAAGCGTTAAAACCGGTAACACCCGGCAAGGATTTCCATGCTGCCGCGACGCGATCAGAAAAAGCCTTTTTATCCGTGTTATCTACACTCACAAAAAGATAATTGCAGGCTGATTTTTTATTCCTGAAAGCCAGGGGATCTACCGGTTTGCCGGCATTTTCATATTGAAAATCGTTTATCACTCCGGTTATCTCCAGTGAAGTAGAATCGTTTAGCCAGAGTTTGTTGCCTATGGCCTCACCGGCCGATTTGAAGCCGAAGCCGCGTGCTGCGCGGGCATTGATAATAATCTCCCGTTCTTTACTGGTATCTGCGCCGGGCAGAAAATTCCGTCCTGCCAGCAATTGCAGTTGCATAGCCGGAATAAAATAGGCATCGGTAAAATAACAATTCAACGAAACCGATTCTTTTTCCTGGTTGTTTATCCATGCAGGCGAACGCGTGCCGGCAAAATGTGGTTTGAATGTGGCGGATAATCCGCTAACGCTTGCTACACCACTCAGCTTGGCAATGCTTTGTGCAGCAATAGAGGGGTTTAGTCCGTCCAGCGGCAGCACCATTACATTGTCTCTTTTAAAACCAGGGTCTGCGGCTCCCAGGTAAGCAAACTGCCGGTAGAAAGTAAAAAGAAAAATAATAATCACCAGTGAAAGGCTGTACTGGAAAACAATCAATGTTTTCTGCAGACCCACCTTACCAAATATTTTTGCGGTAGAAAGATTCTTAAGCACCCTTAGCGGTGTAAAGGAAGAAAGTATGGAGGCGGGTGCTACGCCAGCTATCAGCCCGGTAAAAAAAGCAAAGCCATTGCTGAGCAATACATAGATGGTATTGTATTTCCATGAAGAAGGAATCATTTCATAACCGTCGTTAAAAGGCGCATATTTAATAATAAACGACAGGAGCACCCATGCAAAGGCCAGTGCGCAAAAAGACAGCAGCACAGATTCTGCTATATACTGCGCAAAAAGCTGGTACCTTTTTGCGCCGGCAATTTTTCTTACGCCCACTACTTTTGCCCTGGTGAGTGCACGTGCAATAGTTAGGTTGGTGTAGTTAAAACAGGCTGCCAGCAGGATGATCAGGCTTACATCAATGCCTACCCACAGTTTGGTCCAGGTAGTGCCGCCGCCAATGTCGTTGTATAAATTGTCATCTGCAGGCCGCACTTTCAGGATGGGCTGTATACCGAAAGAGGTCTCGCCATTTTTATCTTCTTTATTAAAATTAGCAGCAATGGCATGTAAAACGCCTGCCATTGCTGCTAATTTTAATAAAGAAGATAAAAATTAGCAGCAATGGCATGTAAAACGCCTGCCAATGCGTTTTCGTCAGCAGCATTTTTAAGCAATACATAGG
>JANPGT010000910.1:0-6752 GCA_031424135.1 Chitinophagaceae bacterium | reverse complement strand
GCTGCTGATTTGTGCGCCTGCTTTAATAGCCCAGTGTATTTGTGCACCTGCAGTAACAGACAGGCACAGGAATGCTGCAATAGCAATAAACTTCATACTTACTTTTTAGGGTTTGTTCAAATGCGGCTGTAGCAGAGGAATTTGGATAAAAGAGAATGCGGGCAAGATACCGGTTTAGACCGGTGTTTGCAAGCCATGGCGGGTAAAAACACTACTTATTTTCCATCTGCCGGTTATAATCAACTGATTTCCCTTTTTCTATGGAAAGGCTCTGCCAGCGGGCATCTTTAATAAGCCGGCCAAGGTAAACCAGCTGACCAACATGGTAGGAATAGTGTGCCAATTGGCGGTGAATGGCATCAATCACCGATTGCGGCTCTTTACGTATATAAATGTTTTTTAACAGGTCTTCGTCTCTTAGCCCGGTAAGCGCATCAAACAGGCAGGTCCATCCTTTTTCCCACATCTCCAGCAGATGCGCTTTGCTGTAGCTATGCAATTCAAACTCACTGTCACGGTTGCGCCAGTCTTTTTCACCATCTTCTGTAAGAAAATTCGTCCAGCGGCTGAGCATATTGCCGCTCATGTGCTGCATCATTACTGCCATGCTGTTACTGGCGCTATTGGGTTGAAAATGAAAATCGGCTTCCTGCAGCTGCGTAAATGTTTTATCGCCCAAATCTTTGTACACCGCAAAACGTTTGATGGCAGTTTGTAAGAAAACATGTGCTATATTCTCCATGTATATACTGTTTTTAACAGCTGTGGGCCAGGAAAAAAGCTTTGAGCTGCGGGCCCCCAATGCATTTATAACGCACAGCCCGCAGCTCAAAGACCACAGTTGTGTACGCTAATACCCTTCCGCCCCGTCATCTCCCCTGTTATCTGCAATGGCTTCAAATTTTTTATTGGGCAATACTTTTATTACTTCTGTTCTGCCAATCTGCCCCCGTACGTTTACTTTATAGCCCATGGCCTTCAGCTCTTCAATAACGGCAGCATCAAAACCTTTCTCAACATAAATTTCATCGGGCAACCACTGGTGGTGAAACTTGGGTTTGTACACCGCATCAGCAGTACTCATATTAAACTCCAGCATATTTACCAGGGTCTGGTACACAGAAGTAGGAATGGTGGTACCACCCGGCGTTCCCAACACAATAAACGGCTTATTATTTTTCAGCACAATGGCGGGTGTCATACTGCTGAGCATGCGCTTGCCGGGGGCAATGGCATTGGCTTCTGTACCCAAAGCTCCATACATATTGGGCACACCAGGCTTTACACTGAAATCATCCATTTCGTTGTTCAGCAAGAATCCTGCACCGCCCACTACGGTCTTGCTGCCATAGCCGCCGTTTAAAGTAGTGGTAATGGAAACAGCGTTGCCATATTTGTCAATAATGCTCAGGTGCGTGGTTTCTTCGCTCTCCGGGTTAATATTGCCCGCTTTTGTAACGGCGCTGCTACCCGCTTTGGCCGCGTCAAAGTCGCTGAATCTTTCTTTGATATACCCGTCGCTGGTTAATTTTTTTACCGGCACTTTCACAAAATCAACATCGCCCATAAACTCAGCACGGTCTGCATAGGCACGGCGCTCCGCTTCTACCATCAGGTGCACTGCGGCTACAGACTGAAAACCCATCTTACCAATGTTTTTGTCTTCAATCATCCGCATCGCCTGGTTTATGATAATGCCACCACTGCTGGGTAAGGGCATCGTAACGATGGTATAGCCCTTGTACGGAAAAGTAAGCACGGTTCTTTCCTTTGCCTGGTAATTTTTTAAATCTTCATAGGTTACCAGCCCTTTGCCACGCTGCATTTCTGCTACTATCAGCTTTGCTGTTTCACCTTCGTAAAAACCTTTCTGCCCAAAATCGCGGATGCGTTTTAATGTTGCCGCCAGGTCTTTCTGCACCAGTATATCGCCCGCCTTCCATGCAGCTTCTTTTACAAAAACAGGCTGCACCGTATTGTATTTCACAAATGAAGCTTTGGATCCATTTAACCCATTGGCTTCGTTCTGGGTGATGGCGAAACCGTTTTCAGCCAGCGCAATAGCAGGTGCAATCAATTCCTTAAAAGGCAGTTTTGCATATTTCAACGATGCAAATACGCCGGCAATGGTACCGGGCACGCCAGATGCCAGGTGACCATTCTGACTCAGGTTCATTAAAGGATTCCCGGCACTGTCTAGGTACATATCCCTGCCTGCCGCTGCGGGCGCTTTCTCACGGTAATCCATAGCTATATTTCTGCCATCTTTTAACCTGGCAATCATAAACCCTCCGCCACCAATATTGCCGGCGCCAGGGTATACCACGGCCAGTGCCAGCTGGGTAGCAATGGCTGCATCCACTGCGTTACCTCCTTTTTTTAATACCGATACGCCTGCTTTGCTGGCCAATGGATGCGCAGACACTACAGCACCATTGGAACAAATGATTTTCTTCTGAATGGGATGCCTGGCCAGTGCCGAAGCAGGGTCATCAATATCGGGTTCCTGGCCATGTGCAAAGCCGGCAAAGAGTACAAATAAATAAACAAGATAAGTTTTGACTGCATTCATGTTTTAGCTGGATTGAATAGCCCGAAAATTACAGAACTTACCAGTAGCCCTGCTTTTTTTTGTTCACTTCAAATGCGCTATTTTTGAAGGTAGCCATGGTAAAACCTGTTGTTGGTTTTTGCCGTTCTTTTGCCGCCCTTACCCCCTTTTCTCTGTAGCTGTATTGCTTGTTGATTTATCATCTATCTAAAAACTACCACTGCGTATGAGAAAGAACCTCCCCCTGCTACGGCCATTTTTTATGCTGATTATTTTGCTGCTATCATTTCATTGGTTATCGGCCCAGACAGGCACTGTTAAAGGAACCGTGAAAGATGCCAACGGAAACCCACTGGCAGGCGCCTCTGTAACAGTACAGGGAACAAAGGCCGGCACCACCACCGATGCCGGCGGCAATTACAGCCTCAAACTTCCCCCCGGTAAGTATACCCTTACCGTAAGCTTTGTAGGCCAGGCGCCGCAAAGCAGTCTTGTAACGGTAACAAACGGCGGCACAACAGATCAAAACTTTGCCACTACAGAAATCGCTGATCTCAACAATGTAGTAGTTATCGGTTCGCGCAGCAGGGATGCGCGCAGCAAGATATCTACCCCGGTACCGGTAGATGTAATCAGTACCAAAGACATCAAACCTTTTGCGCAGGCAGATCTAACGCAGATGCTTACTTATACAGCCCCTTCTTTCCAGAGTGCCCGGCAAACCATATCAGACGGTACGGATCATATTGACCCCGCAGGCCTGCGTGGCCTGGGACCAGACCAAACCCTGGTGTTGCTGAATGGTAAACGCCGCCACAATACGGCACTGGTAAATATCAACGGTTCTGTAGGCCGGGGCTCAGTGGGTACCGATTTAAACGCGATACCCGCTGCGGCCATTGAACGCATAGAGGTGCTGCGCGATGGTGCTGCTGCCCAATATGGTTCTGATGCTATTGCAGGTGTCATCAACATCGTACTGAAAAAAAATTATAACGGCTTTAATGTATCCGGCATGGTGGGTGAGAATTTTACCAGCATGCCTTATAACGGCGGCACCAAAATCAACGACGGTATGAACCGGCAGGTTGATTTCAGCGGCGGATTTGCCAAAAAAAATGGCAGCTACCTGAATGTAAGTGGCCAATGGCTGAAAAGAGATGCTACCAACCGCAGTGGTAACGATAATATTCCCCTGCTGTACCTGGGCAATGGCGGCGCGTTTCCGGCTACACAGCCCGGTGTGGCCAACACTACAGATTACAGGAGGTGGCTGATTGACCAGGACAAGGCCATTGCTGGCCAGAGAGGGTACGACAGGCACAATATTGTAGCGGGTAATTCCGCTTCAGAAAATATTGCTGCATTTGTAAACGCCGGTACACCGGTTACCAAAAATATAGATGTATACATTACTGCAGGTATTGGTCAGCGTAAGGGCAATGCCTCCGGTTTCAGCCGTAACCCCAATTCTATGAGCCAGCAACCGGTAATTGCCAATGGCCAGCGCTTTTATTATGATGGCTTCCTGCCGGTAATAGCACCCACCATTAAAGATTTTTCAGCTATTGCGGGGGCCACTGGCAAATGGGGTGAATGGACAGCGGACCTGAGCAATACAAGCGGGCAGAATACCATCCAGTACAATATAAAAAACACCGGTAATGCCTCACTGGCTGCCAGCGATAAACCACAAACGGAATTCAACGCAGGCAAGCTCAGTTTTTTTCAAAACACCACCAATCTTGATATCAGCCGCAAATACAACCTGCAGGGCAATGATTATTTTAACCTGGCTTTTGGCGGGGAGTTTCGTTTTGAACGCTATAAAATTGAAGCAGGTGAATTGAACTCTTATGTAAATGGAGGGCGTGTCTACAGCATCGACCCCATACCACCCTACCCCGGCACTACCAATTATAATGTAATTACCAATACTGCTGCCGCGGCTTCCGGTTCGCAGGTATTTCCCGGCTTTCAGGACAGGGATGCGCTGAATGCCCACCGGAGTGTCTATGCCGGCTATCTTGATTTGGAATACAGCATGGGCAAACTGCTGCTGGGTGCTGCAGGCCGCTTTGAAAGCTATGCAGAAAAAGACAAGACCTACAGCAACCTCAGCGGTAAACTGACTGCACGGTACGAAATTACCCCGGCGCTGTCTGTACGCGGTTCTGTCAGCAACGGTTTCCGCGCACCATCGCTGCACCAGCGGTATTTTCAGAACACGTCTACACAGTTTGTGGGCGGACTTCCACAGAATACTTTTACAGTGAATAATTACAACCCTATTGTGCGTACTGCTTTTGGCGTACAGGATTTGAAACCGGAGAAATCTGCCAGCTTCACTGCCGGTGTAGTGGGTAAAATAGGCAGGGCTATCACCTATACCGTTGATGCCTACTATATTTATATCAAAGACAGGATTGTACTTTCTTCAGCCTTCAGCAGATCGAACCCCATTCTTACCACTTCTGTTTTCAACAACCCGGCTTACGGTATTGATCCTTCTGTGTCTTCCGTCACCTTCTGGTCCAACGCTGTTAATACAGAAACAAAGGGTATTGATGCGGTGATTACTGACCGCTTCCGCCTGGGCAGTGCCAACGCCAGTATTTCACTCTCGGCCAACTTTAACCGCAATACCGTAGTGGGTGGTATAAAAACAAACTCCATCATAGACAAGGCAGAAAACAATCCCTACCTCAATGGCGATGCCAATTCCAACCCTGCCAATGATCTTAAAACCGCTTTGTTTGACCGGCAGCAGCGCGGCCGCATTGAATCGGCCCAGCCCGCCAGCAAGATCAATGCAACGTTTACCTATACACTAAAAAATCTTACCGTGCTGGCCAGGGCCGTAAGATGGGGCGAAAGTGAGTTTTTGAATACCACCGATCCTTTTTCCACCAAAACAGACAAAACCTACTGGAACGATGTTGGCTTTGGCACCGATCAGACCTTTAGTGCAAAGATTACCACCGACCTGGTATTTACCTACCGCTTTTGCCCCGGCGTGAGCGTATCTGTTGGGGGCAACAATATTTTTGACGTTTACCCTGACAGGGTGTTT
This sequence comes from Chitinophagaceae bacterium, assembly GCA_031424135.1. GTDB lineage: Bacteria > Bacteroidota > Bacteroidia > Chitinophagales > Chitinophagaceae > JACMLD01. The sequence goes on along the minus strand of JANPGT010000910.1, from coordinate 1,128 downwards.
ATAGACCCGCGCAATGATCCGCAGGCGGTATATGCTACACCGGTAGCTACCACGGTAAACAAAACCACCGGTGGCTATGTGGCAGGGCGCGATAATTCTAACCGGGGCCGCTTCTTATTTGGCGCCAACCAGTTTGGTTATAACGGCCGCTACCTGTTTACACGGTTGACCATAGAGTTTGGGCAGTTGAAGAAGAAGGTCTGAACTGTGATTTATGTGATTGGTATGACTGCTGTTGCTAGCGCCACGTGAAAGACAAAGAAGGTCTGAACTGTGATTTGTATGATTTATTTGATTGGTATGAGCTCTTTTGCGGGCGATGATTCTCAATAGTATTTACTGTTTTTATAGAACCTTATCCATTATTTAAAGAGGTGGCTCAATGATTGTAAATGAGCAATACAAATATTCTGAATTAACGGCAAAGATCATTGGCTGCGCAATGGCAGTTCATAAAACGTTGGGAACAGGTTTCCAGGAAGTGATTTACCAGCGGGCCCTGGGCATAGAAATGAATGTGGCCGGAATTGAATATAGCCGTGAATTTGAAATGCCCATTTTTTACCGGGAAGAACAAATTGGAACAAGGCGGGTAGATTTCCTGGTGAATGGCCTGATTTCAGTAGAATTGAAAGCTATTACAAAACTGGAAGATGTGCATCTGGCACAGGCCATTAATTATCTTGAAGCCTATAACCTGGAAATTGGTTTACTAATCAATTTTGGAGAAACAAGTTTGAATTTTAAACGGCTCAACAATAAGAAATTCAAACCTTTCACCAAATAAAACAGCCGTTGTTTTTAAAAAGGGATGCGATTACCAATCATAAAAGACAAATAAATCTTAACAATCATAGTTCAGACAATTCCCCGGCAGCCGGAATCAGTCGCACTACTGGTCGGTGAGAAACCGCCCAGGAAAGGAAAAAGATCTGAACGGTGATTTTTGTGATTCTCTTGATTATGATGACCTGCTCTGCAGCCAACTATACTTTATGAAGCTTACAGTTGTGGTAAAACTTTACCCCTTAAAAGGATGAAAGCACCAATCATAAAAATCAAATAAATCATAACAATCACCGTTCAGATCTTTTTCCTTTCCTGGGCGGTTTCTCACCGACCAGTAGT
>JANPGT010000909.1:0-2070 GCA_031424135.1 Chitinophagaceae bacterium | reverse complement strand
CATTTGGATGGAACTTGCAGTCGGCATTTTCGGTACTCCTTTCGCAGGCCAATAAATAACACAGCCTTTGTGCAGACAACAGTCAGAAGATATACGCCGTACAGGTGGACTACATTGAATGTTGCGCTAGAGATTTCTCAGTTGAACGACTGCCTGAATTCCAAAGGCGAAAGTTTGGTTTTTGTCTTGAAGAGTTTGCTGAACGATTGCGGGTGTTCAAAACCCAGTTCATAGGCAATTTCGCTTACAGACAAACCCGTAGTGGCTAGTTTCGCTTTGGCTTTTTCAATCAGCTTTGCGTGAATATGCTGCTGGGTACTTTGCCCGGTCAGCACTTTGAGCAGGCTCCGGAGATACCCGGGTGATACATTTAATGCGGCTGAAATCAATTGAACAGTGGGCAATCCCTTTTTCAGCAAATCGTCGCTGTTGAAATAATCCGTCAACAATACTTCCAAACGGTGAAGCAGCTGGTGATTTACTTTTTTACGGGTGATGAACTGCCTGTGATAATACCTTTCCGCATAGTTCAGCAGTGTTTCAATCTGGGAGATAATAATATCCTGGCTGAATTTATCAATATTAGAATGATATTCCTGCTGAACGTTCTGAATAATACTGTTAATGACAGACTCTTCTTTTTCGGATAAAAACAAGGCTTCGTTTACCGCGTAGTTGAAGTACTCATATTTTTTTATGGTTGCAGCCAGCGAAGTATTCCAGAGAAAATCAGGATGGATAAGCAATATCCATCCCGAATGTTTGGGTACTGCAGTTCCGGTAATTTCAACGCTGAAAACCTGGCCGGGCGACATAAAGAACAGTACGCCTTCATCAAAATCGTATTCCTGCTGCCCGTATTTCATTTTAGCATTGCTGGTCCTTTTAAGAGAAATGGAGTAAAAATCCAGCATCCAGCTCAAAGTATTATTCTCCGGTGAATGCCTGATAGCAGCATAATCTATCACGCTGATCAACGGATGCTCCGGACTGGGCAGGCCCCTGAACTGGTGAAATTCACTAATTGTTTTAATCCGGGTTGGTTGCTTGTTTGCCACTCTACGAAGTTAATTACTGCTGGTTATAGGCCGCTGCGAATTCTTTTGCAAATATTTTCAGTTTCACATTGCCCAATACCGGTGTATGCCTGTAATAATCTTCGTACAACACGCCGTTGCTCCGGGCGGCATTCATTTCAACAAGTCCCCTGGCGGTTTGTGGATTCATTCCGGCGGCAACCATGCCGTTCAGCATTTGCTCATCGGGAATAACGCGCCATTCCAGGCCTGGCTGGCCAATGGCTTCGCCCAAAATTATTGCTACTTCATCAGGAGAAGCTTCATCGCTTGCTATGTAACGGATTTCCCTGCCGTTAAACGGTTTTTCCATTTCCTCCGCAATAACAGCCGCAATATCCAGGGGCGACACCCACGGTTCTTTTTCATTTCCGCCATAGTTGGAAATGATCGCCGAATGTGCTTTTATGCTGGGTATAAACGCGAACATATTATAGTAAAACCCAACAGGCCGCATAAATTTTATGCTCACATCATCCGGCAGTTGTTTCAAAATATTTTCTACATTGTAATGAAAAGCCAGCATGCCATTTCCTGTACCCGTATGAGCACCGATGCTGCTGAGATGCACCACGCGCTTTACACCCGATGCATGGATGGCTTTTTTATAGTTGCTTCCAATGCTGGTAATAGCCGCATTCACATCAACATTCTTATCAAAGTAGGCATCCGGTGCCAGTACTTCCATCACGTAAACAATATCAGCGCCTTTAAAACTGGCTGCTAAAAAATCAGCGTCCTCCATTTTACCAATTGCAGCGCTTGCCCCAATGGCTTCAATGTCTTTTTGTCTTTCGGGTTTACTGCTGATAACCGTCACCGTGTGTCCTTTCTGCACCAGTTCTATTGCCAGTGGCTTACTGATATGTCCTAAAGCGCCTGTTATAACAATTTTCATATTTCTCTATTTGTTTTAACAAAGCTCAGTAAGGCAAACTAAAAAAAACTAACCTGAACGATCATTGTTGTAGTCAAAACGCAGGGGTAAGCAATG
>JANPGT010000908.1:0-3032 GCA_031424135.1 Chitinophagaceae bacterium | reverse complement strand
CAGCCTTGGGTGAAACAGTATCACCCGGCATACTCATTTCATCGGTTTTCTTTACCACAGGCTGTGCAACAAATTTAGATTTTTCCTTTATCAACTTCATACCACATTTTGGACAGTTGCCTGGCTTAGTGGCATGGATTTCGGGATGCATCACACAGGTGTAAGTAACAGTTGGCACCTGTTTTTCCATTTTTTTTCCATGCATGTCCATCCCCTTCATATCCTGGGCCTGGATAAAGCAATAAACAACCAATATCCATGTAGTAACAAATATTTTTTTCATCTCTAATTTACTTTTATGACCTATCAATTACTTTTTACTTTTAACATACTGGCATTGATGGCTACCACGACAGTGCTGACAGTCATTAAAACTGCCCCTGCCGCCGGACTCAATAAAATACCCTGCTTATACAATACCCCTGCTGCCAAAGGCAATGCGACAATGTTATAACCAGTGGCCCAAACCAGGTTCTGGATCATTTTACGGTAGGTGGCTTTGCCAAATAAAATAAGACTGACAATGTCCTTTGGATTGCTGTTTACAAGAACAATGCCTGCCGTCTCCGCGGCAATGTCACTACCGCTGCCCACGGCAATGCCCACATCAGCCTGGGCCAATGCCGGGGCATCATTGACCCCGTCCCCCGTCATGGCAACAAACTCACCTTTACCCTGCAGTTCCTTTATCTTTTCCAGTTTTTCATGAGGCAATACTTCAGCAAAAAAACTGTCCATTCCCAAGCGCTCACTTACACCTTTGGCAACTGCAGCATTATCACCGGTAAGCAAACTGGTTTTAATTTTATTGTGGTGCAGTATTTTTATAGCGTCAAAAGATTCAGGGCGGATCTCGTCCGCCAAAGCGATAGAACCGGCTATATCATCATCCACTAAAACAAAGACCAGGGTTTCTTCAGTTTTCACCAGTGCTTCCTTAGACGCCTGTGCGAATTTCTCCTTTATATAACCCGGACTTACCACCATAATATCTTTACCCTCAATAATGCCGGTTATACCCTTGCCCGTAATTGCTTCAAAGCCTTTTACTTCGGGTAAAACCATTTTTAATTGCTTTGCTTTTGCGATAATCCCCGTTGCGATAGGATGCTCGGAATTCTGCTCCAGTGCTGCTGCATACTGTAATACCTGCTCCTTCGTGTAAGCAGCAGTATGCGCATCATATCTTACTACTTCAAACTTGCCTACTGTTAAGGTGCCGGTTTTATCAAAGACAATGGTGGTAATTTTCCGGGCATTTTCAAAGGCGGTCCTGTTTTTAATAAGCAAACCATTTTTAGCAGACAAAGCGGTAGATTTTGCAACCACCAACGGCACTGCCAGGCCCAATGCATGGGGGCAGCAAATTACAATAACCGTCACCATTCTTTCCATGGCAAATGCCAGGGACTGTCCCGTTAAATACCAGTACAAAAAAGTTGCAATACCCGAAACCAGGGCAATAATGGTCAGCCATTTTGCAGCTTTATCGGCCAGTAGTTGTGTTTTTGATTTTGATTTTTGCGCATCGGCCACCAGTTTTATCACTTGTGACAAATAAGAATCTTTTGCAGCATGAGAAACGGTAACCTTAATTGCGCCATTGCCATTGATAGCACCCGCAATAACCTTGTCTCCTTTTAATTTTTGCACAGGTTTTGATTCACCTGTTAACATAGATTCATTCAGGTAGCTTTCCCCTTCCAGCACAATTCCGTCGGCCGCCACTTTTTCACCTGGCTTTACAAGAATAATATCTTCCGCTTTCAGGGTATCCGTTTTTACATCATGCACCATACCCGGCATTACCATATGCGCGTCGGCAGGCATTAACTGCACCAGCAACTCCAGCTCTTTTGAAGCGCCTGCAATGGATTTCATTTCAATCCAGTGCCCCAGCAACATTATCAGGATCAGGGTGGCCAATTCCCAAAAGAAATCCATACCCTGCAACCCAAATACGATCGCCACGCTGTATATATATGCTACGGTAATGGCAAAGCCAATCAGGAACATCATTCCCGGGTTCTTTGCTTTTGTTTCCTGCAGCCAGCCTTTTAAAAATGGCCAGCCGCCGTAGAAAAATACGATCGTTGATAAAGCAAACAATATGTATTGGGAGCCTGGGAATTGCCAGCTGACGCCCATGAAATGCTGAATCATGGTAGACAATAACATAATGGGAATGGTAAGCGCCAGCACGACGTAAAAGCGTTTCCTGAAATCATTAATCATTTTTCCATGCTCATGTCCTTCATGCCCCATGGCGGGATTTCCGGTATGATGATGGGCCGAAACTACAGCATCGCTTTCCGCTCCTTGCTGTAATACCAGGGTCATTCCGCAAATCGGGCAATTGCCAGGCTTATCCTGCACTACCTGCGGATGCATTGGGCAGCTATATCTGGGTGTAGAATGTTGGTGTTCCATAAATGATTTATTTGCAGCAATCTTTTTTCCTGATAAAGATTGCTTTTATGATAGAAAGAAGTAGGCCCTTTATTTTTTTCACTTGCCGTTATTTGTTTTCAAGGCTGTCTGCGGTTGTGGTAAGCCATTTTCTTAACATCGTTTTATCCTGCGCCGACAATCTTGCATTTTGATGCATTAATTTGTACGATAAAAGAGGCATTTCATTGTCCTTTACCTGGTTTACCATTTCTTTGAGCTTGCTGATTTGCTTCCTTTTGGAATTGTTGCCGAAACCGCTGAAGTTTAATTTTTCTTTGCCATTTTTGATATGCCTTGCCATTACCCATCCAATGGGCTGAATAGCAGCGTACCATGGATAAATTGTTCTATTGCTGTGACAATCGTAACAGGCGTTTTGCAAAATTGCCTGCATACCTGCCGGCACTGCAAAAAGGCTGTCAAAATCATTGGACAGATCCCTGCTGCTCTTAATATCGGCCGGCCGTATAAACTGAATGGCAATAAACACCAACAAAAAACCCAGCAGTATTTTCCTTATCCTGCTCATAGTTATTTGATGGTTTCTTTAACCGAACCGCAATCAGGCATTTTGCCTCCCA
>JANPGT010000907.1:0-10475 GCA_031424135.1 Chitinophagaceae bacterium | reverse complement strand
CCCCTGGCCCAGGGATAACATGCGAAATACTTTGGATTGTAAGCCCTTGTCCTTCGGATAACTTCCTGGGCCAGGGGCTTATAAGCAAAAGTCTTTAGCAAGTTATACATAGGGTGGGATGTTATAATACAAAGTGTTCCGCAAGTTATACATAGGATGGAGCGTTATAAGCAAAAGTCTTTTGCAAGTTATACATGCGATGGGATGTTATAATACAAAGTGTTCCGCAAGTTATACATAGGTCAGGATCGTATAAGCAAAAGTGTTCCGCAAGTTATCCGGAGGTCGGGGTGTTATAAGCAAAACTCATTTGCTTATAAGGAAGAGGCGGTGGCTTACAACACTATATCAACAGCATTATAAGCAAAAGCTTTTGCTTATAATGCATATACCGTACGCTTGTAAGCAAAACTCATTTGCTTACAAGGAAAAGCCGGTGGCTTATAACACTATATCAACGGTATTATAAGCAAAAAGCTTTTGCTTATAACAAAATTAGAGAGTATAAAATATTTTGTGTAAACTGGATTTAGTAACTGCATCAGAGGCGGCACCTGTTTTCAAAGATAGTTAAGAATTGATGTAGGATAATGCCCCAGTTCTGCAAGGTTGCATTCCACTTTTTCTCTATGTTCACCAGGGCAAGGAAAACTGCTTTTTGGGCCGCCATATCATCTGTAAACTGCACTTTGGTTTTCACGTATTTCCTGATGCCCCTGTTCACATTTTCAATAGTATTGGTGGTATAGATGATTTTCCTGATCTCCATGGGGAACTCAAAATAGCTGGTTAGGTTTTCCCAGTTGGTTTTCCAGGATATAATAGCATGTTTGTATTTAGATTCCCATTTAGCAGCAAAGCCTGCCAATGCGTGTTCTGCAGCAGCTTTGTTAGGTGCTGTATAAACCTCTTTAAGGTCAGCACAGAAGATTTTCCTGTCTTTCCAGACTACATATTTACAGCTGTTCCGGATCTGATGAACGATACAAAGTTGGGTAACAGTCTGAGGGAACACGCCCTTGATGGCATCAGTAAAGCCTTTAAGGTTGTCTGTACAGGCAATCAGGATGTCCTCTACACCACGGGCCTTCAGGTCGGTTAACACACTCATCCAGAAAGAAGCAGATTCGGTTTCTGACACCCACATACCCAGCACTTCTTTAAGTCCATCTTTTTTAAGCCCGATAACCAGGTAAATGCATTTGTTAATATACTTGCCGCCTTGTTTTATTTTAAGTATGATGCCATCCATCCAAACAGTAAAGTAAACCGGCTCCAGGGGGCGGTTCTGCCATTCCTTTACATGCTCAATAACCTTGTTGGTAACGTTAGAGATGGTGCCCTCGCTAACATCTACACCATACGCTTCTTTTACCTGCTCGCTGATGTCGGAAGTGGTCATGCCGCGGCCATACATGCCAATAATAGCCTCTTCAAGCTTATCACTCATGCGCTGGCCTTTGGCAATAAGCTGGGGTTCAAAATCGCTTTTACGGTCGCGGGGAATATTAAGGACCAGATCGCCCAGTGACTCTGTTTTTACTTTCTTGGAATAAGAACCGTTGCGGCTATTACCGGTGTTGTGACCCTCTTTGCTATGTTTTTCATATCCGAGGTGTTCATCCAGCTCGCCTTTGAGCATTTCTTCTACGCCATGCTTATAGAGGTCCGTAAAAAATGACTGGAAGTCTTCCTTACTTTTAAACTGCTTAAAAAAATCCTTCGGGAATTGTGATTGTTGATTGTCCATAAAACTGTATTAAAGTTAATAAAAAAGAGGCCAATTTTTGGCCGCGTCCCTGGGCAGGTTCCGCTTCGTTCGGCTCCGCTACGCTCCGCCTCACTTCGCTCCACCTGCCCAGGGGATTATCTCCCTAATACAGTTACTTCAATCTATTTACACAAAGAACTAAATACTACCCAAAATTACTTTCCGTAACACGGAATGTTCATTGGATGCGGGCAGATGACGATACGCTTATAACACCCCATCCTCCGCAAACATTGCTATACGCAATGTGTAACGGTAGTTGACGATCAGATAACGCGGGGGAGAGGGGCGAGGCGGCGGCAGTCGGTACAAGTCAAACCGCATCTCCTCAAAGTCGATGTCTGTGCAAACCAAGCTTCAGCTGAACAGATACATCTTGCACGACTCGCCGTCATCAGCATCCAAATCATGATTGCGGAACAGGAACCGCCGAGTCCCGCACTGTGATTCACCACATAAATTTAGGATTGCGTTGCGGAGACCTCGGCGGGGGGAGGCATGGCCATGGTGTATTTGAGCATCATGCTGTTTCATCCTGCTCATTTCCGGGTTCGTCCTGCTTTTCTTAAGCAGGTTTTCAAAATGGAGTAGCTTGGAAAAAAACTATCTATTATGAAAAAAGAAATTGTTGTTTTTTGTATGCTGCTGGCGGTAACTGCCGGTACAGGATTAAACGCGCAGGCAGACCAGGAAGCTGCCATGAAGGCCTGGCAGACGTATATGACTCCGGGCGATGCCCACAAGATGCTGGCAAGCGCAGATGGCGACTGGACCTATGAATCTACCATGTGGATGGCACCGGGAGCACCACCTGAGAAAACTACTGGAACGGCTACCAATAAAATGGTATTGGGCGGCCGCTACCAGGAATCAAAATTTTCCGGTACCATGATGGGTATGCCTTTTGAAGGATTCAGCCTCACCGGTTACGACAATGCAAGAAAAGTATTCCAGTCATCCTGGATAGATAACCTGGGCACCGGGCTGATGCAGATGGAAGGTAAAATGGATCCTGCTACCAAAACCATTCAATTCAACGGCAGGATGACGGATCCGGCTACCGGTAAAGAAGTAAAAGTGCGCGAGACCTTTGCATTTATTGATGACAATACCCAGAAAATGGAAATGTTTGATAGCCGCGGTGCAAAGGAATTCAAAACAATGGAAATAGTTTTCAAACGCAAGAAGTAAAGAGATTTGTTATAGCAAACCCCTGCTTTCCGGCAGGGGTTTGCTATTTATTCATCCATTTATTGCTGCGGCACAGAATGAAAGCCGATGCGGTTGCCCTCGGTATCAATAATTACCGCCATATAGCCGTACTCTGGCGAAATTTCCGTTTTGGGCATCATTATTTTACCCCCTGCCGCGTCTACTTTGTCAAGCACCTGTTGCAGATCAGGATTGGCATTCAGGTAAATCAGCGGCCCGGCAGTAGCAGAAGGGGAATGAAAACCACCGCTGTCAACCACGGCGCCACCAACACCCATCATGTCTTCCAGGGGGAACATACGCATTTTAATACTGGGCATGTCCATCGGTAACAGGTGCATGCTGAAGATGGTTTCATAAAACTTTTGTGCACGGTCTAAATCGGTAGCCGGTATTTCAAACCAGCTGATAGCGTTTTTAAAAGTCATATCATGGGGGTTTATGAGTGAAGAAATACAATTATACTGTAGAGCTTTTACTGGGTTGCTGTTTCCAGCAAGCGTTTCCGACCAGTCAACCAACTACCGCCATACGCCAATAATAGCACCCATCAGCACCAGTGCTACTATGCTGTAGCCACCGTTGATAAGTATAAGCCGCCAGCTTTTCAGTTCAAACAAACTATGTATAGCAATAGCGCAAAACGACCATATGCCGGCTAAAAATCCTGCGGTCATGCCCCAGGTAATATCTGTTTTGGGGCCGCAATCGGCAGACTTGGGATCCTGTAAAAACATGGCCAGGTTTACCGCCATCAGCAGGGAGAAAATAAGTGTGAACCCAAAAATTTTTCCCTTGTTGCCTTTTTTAATTTCGTCTTCCGTGAGTTGGCTGTCTTTCATCCAGGCTTTGCCAAAAAGACCGGGTGAATACCAGATACCACCAATTACAAATGCTGAAATGCCGGCTACCAGTACCGCCAGCCAGTTGATAGTGCCCATGTGTTGTTAGTTGAGGGGTTAAGAAATAGCGGTTAGTTTTTAGCTGTTAGCTTTTAGTGCACTTACTTCGCATTAAGGAGCCAGGCAAACGTGCTAAAAGCTAAAAGCTGCCAGCTAACAGCTTGTATTTTGCCTGTCTAAACTAATTCCTAAACTTTACACCAGCAAAACAGTTCAGACAAAACAGTATTTGATGCCGACCAAGCCGGACATATCGCCGATAAAACCCGCCGTTTATAAAGAACGGCTGAATGATATTGGTTTCAGGGTAATACTGATACCATTTTTTGGTATTGCCATTCCGCTGATTACCGGGATGATCAATGGTCAGAATTTTTCCAACTGGCAGGTAAAGATTAGCTTTCTATATACCATCTTTATTGCTTTCGTGGTGTGGGAGGGCAACCGCTACCTGCTGTTCAGCATGCGCAGTTATTTCGACTGGTATAAGAAGCCGGTGCGCAAAATCCTGGTGTTGCTGTTTGCTATAACATTTTATACGCTTCCGGTCAGCATTTTACTGCTTACCGGTTGGTACCATATTTTTCTGAAGTCCGGTGTGAACTGGCAAACGGTGTTTACGGCCGCACTGACCATCATGGTTTTCGTCATCTTTATTACGCATGTGTATGAGACCGTTTTCCTGGTAAAAGAATCGGAAAATGAAATGCTTCGAGCAGAACAGCTGGAAAGAACCAAAGCAGAAGCAGAGTTGGAGGCACTTAAGAACCAGATTGATCCGCATTTTATTTTTAACTCGCTGAATACGCTTTCTTACCTCATTGAGGAAAAGCCGCTGAAAGCAAAACAGTTTAATGATAACCTGGCAGATGTGTACCGCTATATTTTGCAGAACAAAGCCCGCGACCTGGTATTGCTGCAGGAAGAAATTCATTTCCTGGAAGATTATTTTTCGCTGCTTAAAATACGTTTTGAAAAGGCCCTGCAATTACAGATTTACATTGACGCTGCCCTGTTTGATCAATACCTGGTACCGCCCATTTCATTACAGGTGTTAATGGAGAACGCCATCAAACACAATGAATTTTCTGATACATTGCCCCTGCTGGTGGAGATAAAGCTGGAAGGAGACGCGATTATTTTCCGCAACGAGGTAAGAACCAAGGAAATCCGGAGGCCCTCTTCAAAAATTGGTTTGAAAAACCTTGACGAAAGATACCGGCTCACCACCGGCTATACCATTACAATTGCGGCAACTGAAAAAATGTTCACGGTGCACTTGCCGGTACTTAAAATAGCATAAGAATGAAAGTTATTATTATTGAAGATGAAAAACCCGCTGCCGAAAAACTGAGAAAGGGAATAGAGCAGGCAGACATGAATATAACTGTAGAAGTGGTGTTGGCCAGTGTGCAGGCCGCTACCAGCTGGCTGCAGCAACACCCAATGCCAGATTTGATTTTTATGGATATTGAACTTACAGACGGACTGTCTTTTAAGATCCTGGAGAATGTAAATGTTACTTGTCCCATCATTTTTACTACTGCATTCGATGAGTACTGGCAGGAAGCTTTTGAGTACAATAGCATCGATTACCTGCTGAAACCGGTAAAACAGGAAAAGCTGGAAGTATCGCTGCAGAAATTTGAAAAGCTGAAGCAATTTTTTACTGCCAACCTGCAGCAATTGCAGCAGTGGAGACAAAAGACTGATCCTGCTTCGTATAAAAAACGTTTCCTGGTAAAACGCGGAATGGATTATGTCACCATAAAGGCTGAAGATGTGGCGTATTTTTATGCCACGCATAAATTGGTCTGCATGGTAGATACCAGGGGACAGAAATTTATTCTTGATAAATCACTGGCAGATTTGGAAAAGGAAACTGACCCTGCACAGTTTCACCGGCTTAACCGGAAATTCCTGGTAAACATACAGGCCATCAAAAAGATAAAAGCCTATGCCAAGAGCAAGCTGCAGGTAGAACTGGACCCACCGCTGCAGGAGGAAGTTATCATCAGCCAGGAGAATGTAAGCGCCTTTAAAGAGTGGGTGGGCAATTAGCATAAGACTTACGGGATGGCGGTTGCAATGACGTTCATCCGTCCCTGTTGTTTTCATTCGGTTGATACCGGTTTGCACAGACCTCACCCCGACCCTCTCCAAGGGAGAGGGAGTTGAAACCGTTATCACTAAGGGATTTCGTTCAATATTGAGATACCCCCGACACAATTCGTTCATGTCTTCGGTACCGGCCGGCTTTCGCCGTCAAGGCCTTCGCAACTGCACCTCCCCCGCCGATGTCTGCGCAACGCCATCATAAATTTATATGGGGGATTTCGGTGCGGGACCCGGCGGTTCCTGTAACAGAATCTTGATTTGAATACTTATCACGGCGAGTCATGCAAGAAATTCTCGTTCAGCTCATGTTCTGTTTGCACAGACATCGCCTGGGAGTTGCGGTCCGGACGCCGGCACCGACGGCCATTCCCGCAAACAAAAAGCCCCGTTCCTGTAAAAGAACGGGGCTGGAAGATTCAATGTATGTTTACTCCAACTGTACTTATTGGTTGCCGCCACCACCACCGGGTCTTTGCGGACGTGTAGTAGGCTCTATCTCATCTTTCCATTTTTTAAACTGGTCGGCAGTAAAAATCTTTTTCAATTTTTCATCTCTCTCGTCCATCAATTTTTTCCTGGTTTCCATCATTTTCTCACGGTCGGGTTGCCCGCCACCTGCGCGCATGTCCTGCATCGCTTTCTCCTGGCTGGTAAAATAACTGGTAAAAGCACTGTCTGTTAAGGCAGTTTTGTCTTTGTCAAGTTTGAAGTCAGTAAGTTTATCCATTATTGTTTTTACTCTTTCCGGAATGGGCACACGCTGCATTCCGCCGCCACCCTGCGCATTTACCGCGGAGAAACTCATTACTGCGAAACAGGCTATCAGAAGCATTTTGTTTTTCATTGCATATACATTTAATCGTTATAAAAGATTTTTTATTTGGATGCCGCAGGGAAGCAAAAACCTGCGCCGCTAACAAAAATTTAGCTTAGTCTTTGGTTTGCGTGCTGTCTTTTTTCCTGGCGCTATTGTTTTTTTGCCATGGCTGCATCATCTTACTGGCCAGTGATGGCATGGTAGAATCAAAACGGATCAGCTGCTGTTCAGTGCAAAGTTTGCGCAGGCTGGTAAAATTCTGGAAGAACTGCAGATCAAGCGCTGCCTGTTTCTTTCCTATCTCGTTGGCTGCTGCCTGCAAAGTGCTGTCGCTGATACCGGGTTTGCCAATAAGCTGGTAAAAATTATCCTTGGTTTTGCCCAACTCATCAAACAGTGGTTTAATAGCGGCACGATGCTGTTTCTTAAGGCTGTCCAGCTCCACCATTTGTTGTTTGCTGAAACCCAAATCGTTTTGCAGGAAGGCCGTGATGCCGGGACCGCGTTTTTCTGTCTTGGCGGCTTTTGGTTCAGGCTTGTTGTAGGCGGTGAAATAGAACAACAGTCCAATATTGGTGAGCAGCAGAAATACCACCAGGAAAATGAGCATCCTGTATTTTGAATTATTCATTATCGTGCATCGGTATTTTCATCATAATAAGAATTGGCAGCCAGGGTGGTGTTATAGTCTTCTATATTACCCTGTTCAAACTGGTCAGCTGCTGCAATAGATGTCTTTTGCTGGTAAAACAGCGCGGCTGCATTCAGCAGAAAAATAAGAAAAAGCGTAGCCAATGCTACCGTGGGCTTTGTCATAAAGGCGGCAAACCTGCCCCAAAGGCTTATTTCTTCCTTTTGCAGCCTTGCCTGCACACGTGTAAAAAAGAAGGGGCCGGGACTGGCTTTCTGCAATCCCTCCAGGCTGTTTAAAACACCCTCTGTTTTTGCCGTTATTTCATGTTTATTTTTCATAACATCCGCTTAATAGTTTGACGGGAATTTATACCAAAACCTGCGCTATTCATCTTTGTTAAAGTAATCCTGCTGCAACCATTTACGCAGGTTTGTTTTAGCCCGGTGAAGCAAAGATTCTACAGAAGATACCGTGGTTTTCATGATCTCACTGATTTCCTGGTAGTTCAAACCTTCTACCTTATTGAGTACGAACGCAATCTTCTGGTTATCCGGCAGTTTGTCAATGGCTTTAAAAAGCGCCGCGGCACTTTCCTTGTTGTCTAATACAACGCCCGGATGATTAAAATCAGGTGGTTGGATAATCACTTCATTGTTTTCGCCAAACAGCTGCTGCACAAACGCAAACCGCTTTTTTCTTTTCTTCCGCCTGATATGGTCAAGCGCTTTGCTGGTGGTAATCCGGTACAGCCAGGTAGAAAACTTAGATTCTCCTTTAAATGTATGAATTGATTCATATACCTGCACAAAAACCTCCTGGGAAACATCTTCAGCATCTTCGGCAGACTGTAGAATACCCATCGCTGTATTGTAGACCATATCCTGCCAGGTGGTTACAATTGTCCGAAACGCATTTTCATCGCCCTGCTTTAATTGTTCTACCAAGGTTCTTTCGTCCAAAACACACCAATTTTGCTTTGAACGATATTACGTAAAAAATGAACAATGCGCCTGTAAACCGCTAAAAATTAGGTGAAATACGGCGGTTTTCCCTTGCAGGCGCCTGTTTCTTTACACCAAAATTTTTGAGGCTGTAGGTAAAAGTGAGCAGGAAATACTGCTGCAGCACATTGGATCGGCTGTCTTCAATATAGTTTTCAGCCACTGTACGTACAATACTTTGGTTTTGTTTTAAGAGGTCGAACGCGGATAATTTTAGCTCTCCTACCCTGTTTTTGAGGAATTTTTTGCCAATACCGGCATTCCAGAGCCAGAAACTCTGGTTCAGGCCACCGGTTAATCCACTGTAAGTCTGGTTGGTAAGATCGTTTTGTATAAACCAGCCATTTTTTGTCAGGAGGTTGAATTGGACGCCGGCCGACTGGTTCACATATTTCTGGTTGGTTTGCCCGGCCGCAGAACTTTTTGCATTGTTGAAATTGGCATTGTACGACAGGTTAAAGTCTATGTACTGGCTGATATTGCTGGCAATAACAATACCTGCGTTATAGGCATAGTTGTCTGTAACGGTTTCCTGGTAATTGATAAGGCCGGGCAACCGCGAATAAGTAAAGCCGGTACTGAGATTAACATTGGATTTGATAAAACCCACGGGCTGGCTGAAAGTAAAGAACGAGCGAAAACTTTTATAACCGTTGAGGTTAACCGGTTTTGACAATTGCGAACCCTTCTTCAGCGTAATGCCCTGCTGGATAACGGAGTCGGCCGCAGCAATATACGTGGCGCCGGAGATATAATTATTTTGTGTTTGCACGAATATATTTGCGAAAATACTTTGGCCCTTCTGCGTATTGGTAAAAGTATAGCGGGCAGAAAGAAAATGGGTATAAGACTGTTTCAAATCGGGGTTGCCGCTGCTTACCCGCAGCTGGTTGCTGAGGTTTACTACGTCCTGCAATTGGGTAACAGACGGAAAATTGGTATTGGCCCGGTAAAAAATATTGATGCTGCTGCGGGTAGATATTTTCCTCCTGAACATCAGGTTGGGCAGCAGGTTGGTGAATGATTGGTTGACAGAGGTTTGGGTAGGAAAAATGCGCATGCTTTCCAGCTTGGAATTCTGCAGGTTCAAACCCACTGAAAACTGGTTGTCGCGGGTAGTGCCCAGGCGGTAGCTGATACCCCCGTTATTGGTGGTAACGGTATTGTCGAATTTGTTTGAGAGCAGGGTACTAAACTGCGTATAGCCTTTACCGGTACTGTCGTAAAGGTAGGTTTGCTGATCTGCCTTGTTCTTCGTCCACGAGGGTGCATAGTTAAACTGCAACTGCCCTTTTTTACCAATGGGTTCTGTATAAGAAATATTGCCTGCCAGGCTGTACCCGCTGGTAGGATTGTCTGTATATTGGTTTTGTAATGAGTCTGTAGCGGTGTTGCCTTCAAAAAAGCGCAGATCCTGGCGGGTATAGCTTTCGCCATTGTTTTTGTTGAAGGCGGTATTGAAATTAACAGAAAAGGTTCTTCCGCGTTTGGCAAATGAATGCCGGTAAAGAATATTATTGCGCAGGTTGTAGCCGTTTCTTTTGGAAGAACTCATGCTTTCTGCTGTATTGGAACTGTCTCCTGCACCATAATAGGCCTGTGAAGATCCGTTGGTAACGCTGTTATTGTTTTGGAAATTCAGGCTGGGATTAATGATAAGTGAATTGCTGGAATCCAGTTTGTATTCCAGCCGCATATTGAAGCGGTGATTGTAATTCTGGCTTACAGAAAGGCTTTTCTGGTCTACATACTGGGTTTTGGCGCCAATCAGTGTCTGGCTATGCAGTTCTCTTTCATTATTGTTATTGCTGTTATTGAAAAAATAGCTGGACTGCATGTCCATTTTTGGGCTCCATTTATCCGTGTAGTTGATACCGAAGGCATTGGTCTTGCTGATACCATTTTGCTGCCCCACTGTAAAATTATCGGTATTACCACCACCACCGCCCCTGTTGCCACCACCACGGTTACCGCCACCGCCCCTGTTGCCGCCGCCACCAAAATTGCCTCCCCCGCCCGC
>JANPGT010000906.1:0-19440 GCA_031424135.1 Chitinophagaceae bacterium | reverse complement strand
CACGCGGGTACACATATCTGTGAACATATGTTAACGGTATTACCGCAGAAACACAGGCTCACGGGGCTATGTTGCCGGTAATCAACAGCAGCTTTCATTTATGATCACCTTTTTTAAGAAGCGGTGGACTTCTGCGTCCATGCATTCCGCCGGGGCGAAACTGGGAATCGAACCCAAATTGTCTGTTACTCTACCGCTGAGTTATCCCGCCGGTGACGGGAAGAGGATTCGAACCTCCGACACACAGGTTATGGAGGGTGTTGCGCCATTGCAGCAATAGCATACAGATAGTTACTACGTCTGCACTGTGGTGCCTTGAAAAGCACCCGCCTGGTTTACTGGCAACAGGCAAAGCCCTTCTTGCTGTCAAGCAAGCTTTTGTATTGAAGTATCCCTCAATAATTCGTTTTTTTATGTAAAGAACTGGTTATTTTTCGTTGACAATACAAACCTCCAATCCATGTGTGCAATCTATTTGCACAGTTAAAATTATTTTCAGATTTTTACAAAAAAATTCAAAATGCCTGTCAACCGCAATGCGCTTATCCGCTACCGTACCATCGACAAATGCCTGCAGAACCGCCGCCGCAAATGGACCATTGAAAACCTGATTGCCGCCTGCAATGATGCCCTGTACGAATACGAAGGCATTGATAAAGCTGTGAGCATGCGTACTATCCGCCTCGACCTGAATGCCATGCGCAGCGATAAGCTGGGATACAACGCCCCTATTGTTGTAGCCAATAAAAAATATTATAGCTACGACGACCCTGCTTATTCCATTGCCAATATTCCGCTTACCTCGCAAGACCTGAATGTGCTGCAGGAAGTGGCTCACCTGCTGCGCCAGTTCAAAGGATTCAGTCACTTTAATGAAGTGAGTGAAATGGTGAATAAGCTGGAAGACAAAATCTACAGTGAGCAGCAGCAGCGTGCACCCATCATTGATTTTGAAAAAAATGAATTACTCACTGGTATCGGCTGGCTGGATATTCTTTACAAATCCATTGTTGCTGAAACCACTGTTCAACTCAGTTATAAATCGTTCAAAGCCCGCCAGGCCAGCGATATCATTTTTTACCCCTACCTGCTGAAAGAGTACCGCAACCGCTGGTTTGTACTTGGTATGAAAAAGCAGGGCAAAGAGATCAATACTTTTGCGCTTGACCGTATACTGGCCATTGAACACTTGCCCGGCGAACCCTACCGGGAACAAAAGAATTTCGATCCACATGCTTATTTCCAGCATATTGTGGGGGTAACCCGCAACCTTGCCGAACAACCAACCCTGGTTATTTTCTGGGCCAACCATTTCCACGCGCCCTACATCAAAACCAAACCCATTCATCATTCACAAAAAGTGGTAGAAGAACTTAAGACCGGTACCCATTTCAGCATTGAGGTGATACCCAATTATGAACTGGAGCGCGAACTGATGGGTTTTGGTGAGGGGCTGAAAGTTCTGTCGCCCCATCACCTGGCCCGCCGTATCAAAAAACGCATTCAGCTGATGCAGGAATTGTATGAACCACAGTAAGCCGGCTACATTTCGAATAAAGCCATCGAAAATTCTACATCTTCCAAATCCCGGTACCGTTACTGTACCACTTTATTGGCACAGCTGGAGCTGGCAAACGCCTCCGGCTTGGCTTTAAAAGCAAAGCCCATCCCCATGATATAGCCCATTGCCTCTTTCAACGCATCATTGCTTTTGAAATTGGGATTGGTATTAATATCAGCATGCACTTCCATGTCTACATTGTACAGGGTAAAAATCCTGCACAGCGCATATGCGGTATCAATACTCATCGCTACTTCCCGCAGCATTCTTTCTTTGATGCTCATTTTCTGCAGGCTGATTTCATTGTGTATATACATGAACCCGCCCCTTCCTTTCCGGATAAATACAATTACGGTGGCAAATTCAGTTTCCTTTCCTTTCACCTGGCTATCGGTTCCGATACATACTTTCAACTGGTGCCCCATCTCCTTTTCCCTTACTAAGGCGGATCTTATTTCATCTTCTATTGATCCTTTTACCTGCCTGCCGTCCAGTTTTCTCCATTGTTTTTGCTGTTGCATGCTTTTTTTTTAAGCGGGCCGCCAGTAACCAGTTTTCTTATAACACCTGGCGGCCCGCCTGGCGTTATACTCTTTAATTATGCATAACATGTTGCCTGAAGCCGATTATTTCAACCCTTTCGGCGGGCTGTTCTTTTTCATGCTGGTTGGCAATTTCAGCTATGGTCATTGGCTTATTGATGAGGCTGTAAAAACCCAGGTGATTGCTGAGGAGTTGCGATTTTTTTACCCCCAGTTTTCCAAATTCATACCTGGCTATCAGCCTGCCTTTTCGCGTCAAAGCATTATCAATCAGCGTTACAGAGCTGTTGAAGGTGCAAATCAGCTGCACATTCAGAAAATCAGCCAGTAGTCCGTCCGAGATATTCAGCAGGTTGGAAACTGCAGAACCCGGGTTGTGTTTTCTGTCCATGATAATATTTTCGGCATCTTCAATAACCACCACCGTGTCCGGGTTGTCTATTAGTAATTCTATAAAATCCGGGTTCATCAGGTTACCGGCTACTGAAGGCGACAGGAACAGTACTCTTTTTTTTATTTTTCCTACCAGCCACCTGATATAGGTTGTTTTACCAGTGCCGGGTAAGCCATGCAGCAACACAATTCCCTTGTCTTTTTTACTGCCCAGTCTTTTCCTGATAATTTCATCCGTTTCTTTAAAATCATCTTCATAGAATAAATCCAGGTCAAGTTTGGTTCTTTTTATTTCCATGGGTTTTAATTCCATGCTATGCCTGCTCTGCACAATCAGGTTAATTTCCAGTGGTTGCCTCCGCTGTCTTTCTTTAAACTGGCTTGCCATTGCTGTTACCTCATCTACAAAACCGGCTTGTTGACCATCGTGCAGAATTTCACAGTAATCCTCGTCAAATTCTACCAGGCAATTGTTGGTCATAACAATTACGGTTTTGTCGAACTGGTATTTCTTTCTTTTCCTCTTGTACCACCTGTATTGGTGAACATGTGCTATCTGGTGACTGTATTTGTCCTTAAAAGCCGCATATGCTTTCTCTCCTTCCACATGGTTGATAAAGCTCAGGCTGGGAAGGGTATTGAAGCAATTGAGGTACAGGTTTTTTACATCCAGGAACCTGTCTGTGAATACATTATTCGCAGTGATTATCTTCTGCGTATATAAATTGTCCATATTACTGTGTTAATAGTTAATTGATCTTTTTTAGTGTAAGAAACGGTATCAACTATTTCATTACAAGGGTCAGCATAGCTGTAGTTTTTTATGTTAACAATGTGGACGAAACAGGATTCGAACCTGTACGGGCACGGCTTCAACGTGCTGCTCTACCATTGGAGCTATTCGTCCGTTTGCCCGGGTTGGAAAAGAACCGATCTGATTTCCTTTTTCTCAGTACCGGATTTCTTTGTACAGGTAGCCAGGCAAGTTTGCGGAGAGCAGAGGATTCGAACCCCTGTACCGGTATTTCCGGCAACCGTGCTTAGCAGGCCGGCACATTACCGCTTTGTCAGCCCTCCGTGGTGTGAGTAATAAGATTCGAACTTATTGTGCCCGAAGGCAGCGGTTTTACAGACCGCCACGACACGCCGTCTTCGTCGTACTCACATATGCGGGAACAGAATGATTCGAACATTCGCCAGGAGGTTAACAACCAACTGTTCTGCCATTGAACTATATTCCCATGGTTGGCCCGGTGCGATTCGAACGCACAACTCCCGGTGTAAAAGACCGGTACTCTAATCCAGTTGAGTTACGAACCATTTTGTGCGGCTTCCAGGATTGAACTGGAAACAACCATCTTATGTTTACCTCTCAGAAAGACAGGAAGATGGTGATGTTGCCTTTTACACCAAACCGCATTTTTTTATTGCCGGCCCAACAGGATTCGAACCCGTATTGCTTCGTTCGTAGCGAAGTGTTCTTATCCATTGAACTATGCGCCGCTGTTGGTTACCCGGCTCAGATTTGAACTGAGAATAGCAGAACCAAAATCTGCTGTGTTGCCAGTTACACCACCAGGTAGTTGGAAAAGCATCCCCGCTGCATCTCACGGGGAATGCTATTGTCCTCCTTTCTGCACTTGTATTTTTCAGCAACTGCTGTTTACTGCTCTTTCTTTACTGCTTTATGAACCAGTTCTATTATAAACCGCAGCATACATACCATTACTATAAATTTCATCACCTGTTTTTTAACCTTTTCAAAAAGGAATGAACACAAAAAAGCCCGGTCGTTGTTACGACCGGGCTCCGTTCAGGTACAATGTACCTACTCGTGGTTATACCGCGGTCGTATATAATTTTTACTATTGCCTGTGGGCGCTATGTTTTTATTTTTCTGGACACACCAATAGCTTACAGGCAATGACAGGAGATCATTACTCATCGCTATCCTAAATCGTGTATGTTGTAATTGCATGGACATTTTTAAATCATTTAATGGTTGCCAAGCCCTGGCATTAAGCGGAATTTATCATAAATCATCTTAATTCCATCTTGCCCGGTTCAAACAAAAAACCCCGCAATCTCTTGCGGGGCCTGTATTCTATCGAATTCGTTCTATTAACTTATTCTTCAGTAGTACATGCTCCGCAAAGGGTATAGCCTGTGTTCGGGCTAAAACTTTTTGCTGCTTCAATATGTAGTTGTTTTCTTAGCATGTATCTTTTAAAATTTTTATTTGTAGTGCAAAGATGTAAATATTTTTTTGATGTTGCCAAATTTTTTTAAAAAATTTTTGAAAATAAATTCAGTCAACATTTTTATCACACATGGTTGCCGGGTATCTTTTCAACAAGAAAGCGCCAATACCGCCTGGGCATATGCTGTATGTGCAGTTTCATATTTTTTCTTGCTGCAATGTTTACACTGGAAAAATACTGTCGCCATAATTGCTGGTAAAGCGCTTCCTGTTCATCATGAACTGTTGCCAAACTTTTGCTATTACCGCGGTCTACGGCAAAATTCATTTGAACTTCGCTGGTGCTGTTTAAATCGTAGTATAGTCCATAGTTGCGTTTTGTGTCGTAGATCAACCATTGCTGATCTGCATAGCGTTGTGTAAAATGACGGTTGATAAGCGGTAATACGTTGTAGTCCGGTTGAATAACTGAATAATACAGGTCATCTTTGGTAAGCTGGAAACGCACAAATGCTTCCATCCGGTGTTTTTCCCGCTGTACTTTACGGCTGGTTTGCTGTATCATCAGCACTTCCGGATGACCGTAATTGTTTTCTACAACAGCATTGGTAGACAAAACGTAGCGTGTATAACCCAACAAATGGTTTTCAATACCGGGTAATTCTGATAGAAATGTTTTGTATACCTGCTGCAATGCCGCAGGCGTCAGTTGTTTTTTTAATTTTTGATACACCCGTTCAGCTTTGACCGCCTGGGTTGCTATTATTCTGGTTTCACCAAACAGGCCAGGAAGGGCTTCGTTGGTCCGGTAAATGGCAACAGCTTCCATTTTGTATTCATATATTTCAAAGACGGCGGTCAGCCACCCATCGAAACTGCCGTCGTAAACAACGGTATGCATCAGAATAATTTTAGTTGTGGCGTGAAATTTGGTTTGTACTTGCTTTCCATTTCAGCAAGTATACATTGCCGTATCTGTTGGGGCTGCAGGTCTTTTCTTTCAAAATCGCAGGTGGCATGCATAAAATATTTTGCCCTGTTAACAGCAATACCTATTTTTTTCAAATGGCCCCAGTTAAGCTTTCCAAATTTTCTGGCGGCGTAAATTTTGTGCGCTGATTGTATGCCAATGCCGGGCACACGCATCAGCATGTGCAGGTCGGCGGTATTAATATCCAGCGGAAACAATTGCATATTACGGAGCGCCCAGTTGAGTTTGGGATCAAGCTGCATGTCAAGCAATGGCTCCTCAGGAGTAACAATTTCAGCTGCAGTAAAATGGTAGAAGCGCATCAGCCAATCAGCCTGGTATAACCGGTTCTCACGTATCATGGGCACGGGTGTACCTATGGCAGGCAGCCGGTTATCGTTACTGATGGGTACATAGCCTGAATAATAGACTCTTTTCAGGTTCATTCTTTTGTAAAACTTATCTGCCATCCAAAGTATCTGCAGGTCTGATTCCTGGGTAGCGCCAATTACCATCTGAGTACTCTGGCCAGCGGGTGCAAACAGTGGCACCTTTTTCAATACTTTTTTTTCATCACGGTTTTGAATGATGGCGTTCTTAAGATATTTCATAGGGTTGATCATGTCTTCCCTTTTCTTATCAGGTGCCATTATGGCCAGGCTTTCTTTGGTAGGCATCTCAATATTTACGCTCAGGCGATCAGCATATAAGCCTGCCTGCTGCATTAATTCATCACTGGCACCGGGGATTGTTTTCAGATGAATATAACCGTTGAATTTATGTTCCGTACGCAGTTTTTTTGCAATTAGCACCAGGCGCTCCATGGTGTAATCCGCATTCGTGAAAATCCCCGAACTCAAAAAAAGGCCTTCAATATAATTACGGCGGTAAAAATTGATGGTTAGGTCAACCACTTCCTGCACCGTAAAAGCGGCGCGTTTGATGTCATTGCTTTTACGGCTAACACAATAAGCGCAGTCATAAATACAATGATTGGTCAGCAATATTTTTAGCAGGGAAACGCAGCGCCCGTCCTCTGTGTAGGCATGGCATATACCCATATTACTGGCATTGCCCAATCCTTTATTATTGTTTTGCCGGTTACTGCCGCTGCTGGAGCAGGAGACATCGTATTTTGCTGCATCTGCAAGGATAGTTAATTTTTCCAGGACACGCTCATTCATGCACTATATTATTTAGCACAAAATACTAAAATATGTAGTATAAATGAATTGCAGCTTATATTTTAATCCCGGTGTTTAATGGATGATGTTTAAAGGCGAAAATAATTTGATCAGAATCTGCGCGGGATAGTTTAGTTTATACAAACAACGCTTCCGCTACTGCAACAGATTCAGGTTTACCTACATCTGAAAATTTATCGCCGGTGTGATCGTAACCCAGTATCAGGTGTTCTTTGGCCAGCGACAGGTAGGTTTCTACCAGTGAGAACTTGCCTTTTTGCGGAATCAGGGAAAAGATAGTAGGCTCAAATACTACCACGCAACTATAGGCGCGTTCTACCAGTTTGTTTTTAGGGATTGCAATAATCTCCTCGCTTGTTTTTTTATTACGCCATCCGCAGAGCCGGTCGTATTCATCAAATAAGAAATAGCGCGATGTTTTGCGGTTGGTAACACCGAAGGAAACCAGTGGTTTGTAATCTTTGTGATAGTCAATCAATCTTTTTAAATTCAGATCGGTAAGTATATCCGCGTTTACGGTAACAAAAGGTTCGTCACCTTCCAGCAAATGCCTGGCTTTTAATAATCCACCGCCTGTTTCCAATACCTCGTTGGTTTCATCACTGATGGCAATCTTGCTGCCCCAACCATTGTTTTGTTGTACGACGGCAATAATCTGGTCAGCAAAATGGTGCACGTTAACTACTACTTCCGTGATGCCATATTTCTGCAGGTATTCGATATTCCGCTGCAACAGGCTTTTGCCATTTACCAGTGCCAGTGCTTTTGGATGTTTGTCGGTCCAGGGTTTAAAACGTGTGCCCAATCCTGCGGCGAAGATCATTCCTTTCATTATTAATAATTAAATTTCTTTTGAAATAGAGGGTGCAGATTATTATGATCCGGCAGACAGATAAATGATTTCATCTTCAAAGTATATACCGCTTTTGGTAAGGCAATGGCCATGATTTTTAATGAAACCAAAAAGAGGTCATCGCATTAATTATAATTATCAGCTGCATTTATTCATTTATCCAGTTTTTTTCTTCCTGTACGCGGTGATGCAAATCTATTTTTACTTTGAAATTATTTTTTAAATGCCGGGCCAACGCGTCTGCTGCGTACACGCTGCGGTGTTGTCCCCCGGTGCAGCCAAAATTGATGGCCAGGTGGCTGAAACTGCGCTTGATGTAATCAGTTACAGAAATATCAATAATATCAAAAACGCTGTTAAGATAATCGGGCATTTTAGTGCGTTGTTCCAGGAAGTCTTTCACTGGTTTATCGCGGCCTGTTAGTTTTTTATATTCTTCAAAACGGCCCGGGTTAAGTATACCTCTGCAGTCAAATACAAAACCACCGCCATTGTCTGATTCATCGGGCGGAATTCCTTTGCGGTAAGAAAAGCTGTTGATAGATACCAGCAGTGGCGTTTCATCGGTAGCGCGTAATGGCTCGAAGCGGTTTACTACTTCATCGCTTACGCAGAAGCGGAGACATTTTTCAAATTCAGGAACTGAAATGCCCATACGCTGGTTTTCGGTAAACCATTTCAGGTTGCGCAATGCCAGGGGGATACTGGTAAGAAATTGTGCCTTGCGCTCAAACAATCCACGAAAGCCATATGCACCCAGCACCTGAAGCAGGCGGATGAGTACATAGCCGTTGTATTGCGCAATGAATATGCTTTTATCGGCAGGTGTTTTTAGTAGTTTATTGGCTTCACCAATATAATATTCCAGCAGGCCGGTTTTCCAGTCTTCGGGCAATTCTGCCCTTGCCTGCCAGAGCAATGAAGCCACATCGTATTGAAGAGCTCCCTTCATTCCCCCCTGGAAATCGATAAAATGCACTTTGTCGTCTTTGATCATTACGTTGCGGCTCTGGAAATCGCGGAACATAAAATGTTTGTTCTCGGTATGGGTAAGATAGTTGCTCAGTGCCTCAAGGTCGTCAAGCAATGCCTGTTTATCGTACGCGTATTTTAGTGTGTCAAGGAAATAATATTTAAAATACAGCAGGTCAGACAGGATGGCCTGTTTACCAAATTCTTTGGCGGTTAAGCTGTTACTGTAATCAACCCCTTTGCCTCCTTTGATCTGCAGCCATGCCAGGGCCTGCAGGCTTTGCTGAAAAAGGCCGTACACGTAGTCAGTATAACCATGTTCTTCCAGTTTATTCAGTAGTGAAATATCGCCAAAGTCTTCCTGAATGTAAATGGTATGGTCATCGTTGCAGCAGAATATTTCAGGTACCGGGCAGCCTGCTTTTTTAAAATGCCTGCTGAAATACATAAAGGTTTCGTTTTCCTTTATGTTATGCCCATAGGTAGCGATATAATTTTTTGCCACCGTATTTATACGGAAATAAATACGGTCGCTGCCCGATTGGGGTATTTTCTCTACCTGTTGCAGTGGCACTGTACTAAAGGAAGCAAACAAGTCTTTTATGTCTTCAATAATCTGCTGCATAGCCGTAAAAATAGAATAATTTTTTATGTCACCGAATTGTCTGTTGGCCGGGGGCCGAAAAGTTTAGTGCCCCTGAGATCCGCATATCATTTATAGGGATTATATTTGATAAACAGAGAGCTTCGCCTTTACTATTTTCTTAATTTTTGACGCCGAATCCAGCTAATTCCAAAATAAAATGTCCTTATTGGTAAGACAGGGGCATATACTATAACCAAAACAGCAAGTATGAAGCTTACAAAATCTCTTTTGTTTATTGTGATGATCCTTTTTTCTTCACAATTCCTCTTTGCACAAAAACAAGCGATTACCGGTAAAATTACTGATGCCAAAAGCGGGGAACCGCTTAGTGGTGTTTCTGTAAGAATCAAATCAAACCGGAGTGCCGGCACTGTCACCAATAAAGACGGGGTGTTTAC
This sequence comes from Chitinophagaceae bacterium, assembly GCA_031424135.1. GTDB lineage: Bacteria > Bacteroidota > Bacteroidia > Chitinophagales > Chitinophagaceae > JACMLD01. The sequence continues at coordinate 9,700 of JANPGT010000906.1, read as the reverse complement.
CATTGCGGCACAACTGAATGATGTACTGGAGATAAGTTCAGTAGGTTTCAAAACGGAAACCGTAACGGTTACTGCCGAAACAAATATTTCTGTGGCACTTACGGTGGCCAGCGCAGAACTGAATGAAGTGGTGTTTGTAGGTTCCAGGGGAGCGGCCAGGGCTAAAATTGAAACCCCGGTGCCGGTGGATATTATCAAGATAAACCAGATTGGTTTGCCAACGGCTAAAATGGATCTTACTTCGGTGCTGAACTATGCGGCACCCTCATTCAATTATAACAAACAGAGTGGCGCGGATGGTGCAGACCACGTAGACCTGGGTACGTTAAGAGGCCTGGGGCCAGATCAAACCCTGGTGCTGATTAACGGTAAAAGACGTCACCAGACTGCTTTTGTGGCCTTGTTTGGAACCCGTGGCAGGGGTAATTCCGGTGTTGATTTGAATGGCTTTCCGCAAGCTTCAGTTGATCGTATTGAGATTTTGCGCGATGGTGCTTCTGCGCAGTATGGTTCTGATGCAATGGCGGGTGTTATCAATATATTATTGAAAAAGGATGTTAACCATTGGACACTAAATGCAGGCTGGAGCGGTTACTATGATACCAAGTTCAACGCCCGGAAATTCAATGCCGGCAACCAGTATTATTCAGGCAATGCTATTGATGGTGGCACTTACTCTTTGTCTGTAAACAATGGGGCTAAGATTGGCAAGAACGGTGGATTTATCAATGTGTCTGCTGATTTTCTGCGGCAGGCAAAAACCTACCGCCAGGTAGACACCGTGAATCCCCAACTGGATAAGAATGCGCTCTTGTACATCAACAGCGGCCGCCGGGCTTTTGGTGACGGATCTGTTACTAAGGGAGGCATTATGTACAATATGGAAATACCTTTTAGTGCAGCCGGTAAGACTATGTTTTATTCTTTTGGCGGATTTAATTACAAAGCATCTGACGCTTTTGCTTACAGCCGTAATTACAGTGCAAAGCCCGAGCGTTTTCCTACAAATGCCAACGGTACTTTGATTAATGTGCCTGCTATTTTTCGTGTAACAAATGATGGTGAAACCTATTATAACCCGCATATACAAACACATATCCAGGACATATCATTGGCCCTGGGTATTAAGGGAGATGCCGGAAATGGCTGGGGCTGGGATTTGAGCAATACCACCGGCAGGAATGATTTTCACTATTATGGTGATAAGACGTTCAACGCCTCATTGATTGGAAAATCAACACCCAATCATTTTGATGATGGCGGATTTAATTTCCTGCAGAATACATTAAATCTTGATTTCAACAAATCATTCAAAGGCATTGGTGAAGGACTGAACCTGGGACTGGGAACAGAGTTCAGGTATGAGAAATATGCTATCTATAGCGGCGAAGAAATGTCGTATAAAAATTACGATGCCAGTGGTGTGCAGGCGTCCGGTTCACAGGGGTTTCCCGGTTTCAGCAATACCGATGCAGTGAGTGCCAACCGAACCAATTTTGGTGTTTATGCGGATGCTGCACTAGATGTTACCAAAGCCTGGTTGGTAGATGGTGCTGTACGGTTTGAAAACTATTCAGATTTCGGTGCTGTACTCACAGGCAAGCTGGCTACCCGTTACAAATTGACCAATAATATTAATATCAGGGGTTCTGTAAGCACGGGTTTCCGTGCTCCATCGCTGGCACAGATACATTTCAGCAACACGCTCACTTCTTTCAGTGGCGGTCAGCTGGTACAATCCTTAATTGCACCCAATACCAGTGCCATTGCAAGGGCGGCCGGTATTCCTGATCTGAAACAGGAGACTTCTGTAAACGGCAGTCTTGGATTTTCCTGGAAGCCGGTAAGCAGTTTTACGTTTACGGTAGACGGCTATATTGTTAAAGTAAAAGACAGGGTAGTGCTGTCCGGTTTATTCAGTAAGGATGATGCTACGCTTTCACCCGCTTTTACTTCGCAGTTTCCGGCTGAAGTTTCTACAGCGCAGTTTTTTTCCAATGCAGTAAGTACTACCAATGTTGGTATAGATGTGGTAGCAGATTATACTGCCCGATGGGGTAATAAGAATACATTAAAGGTATTGCTGGCAGGAAACCTGCAGCGTATTAAAATTGATGATATTCATATACCCACGGCACTGAATGATACCAAGCTGCACCAGAAGACATTTTACAGTGACAGGGAAGAGGCGTTCTTAAAAGCATCTGCCCCCAAGGCTAAGTTCTCACTGGGATTGGATTATACCAAAAACAAACTCGGGTTTGGCGCGCACTTTACCTACTATGGAAAAATAGTATTGATGGGCTTTGGCGATGGCAGCTCACCCAGTGGGGATAATCCTAATTACTCGGGTATTAATCCACAGGTGCCTTCTGATGCAGATGGATCTGTGTACCTGCCCGAAGTGTTTAATTACAACGGAAAGGTGACAAGTGACATTTACGCGTCTTACAAGCTCTCTAAAAAGATAAGCCTGTTTATTGGTGCTGATAATGTCTTCAATGTACACCCTAATCTTGGTGTAAACCAGCTGGCCAAGGGATGGGCGGGCGATAATGAAAGTGGTGGTCCCTGGGATTCTGTGCAGATGGGCTTTAATGGAAGAAAATTATTCGGAAAACTGTCGTTTAATTTTTAAACTGCATTTCAGTTTTCATAAAAAAGCCGTGAAATTTTCACGGCTTTTTTTATGCGCAGTAATCATTTTTACCTGACGGCTGCGGTATACAAATTATTCTTAATGGCATAGATGATAATGCCGGCGGTGTTTTTAGCATTCATTTTTTCCAGCATTTTCATGCGCAGGCCTTCTACGGTACGTACACTCAGAAACACTTTGGAAGCAATCTCTTTATTGGTTAGGCCATCGCAGATATAAATGATGATTTCTTTTTCACGGTCGGTAAATTCTGGTTTTACCTGGTGCTTGTAGGGATTGAACTTGCTGCGGGCTACCATCTGCGCCAGTTTGTGCGAAGTGTGTTTGCAATAGTACGGTTCGTTTTTATAGACTGATTTTATGGCTTCTACCATTTCGTGCTTGTCTGCATTTTTCAGCAGGTAGCCTTTAGCACCGGCTTCCAGCATATCTACAATCAGGTCGTCTTCATCGAACATGGTGAGGGCAATAATGCCAATGGTAGGATAATGTTCTGAGATATGTTTGGCTGCAGCGGCGCCATCCATCCGGGGCATTTTAATATCAGTGATCACCACATCCGGTTTCAGGTGCTTGATGTGTTCTATCAGTTCTTTTCCATCTTCCGCTTCGGCGAGTAAATCTATTTCCGGCTGCTTTTGCAGCATCAGGCGCAGCCCGTCCCTGAAGATCTCATGATCGTCTGCAATAATTACTTTGATGCTGCCGTAGGTATCCATAATCGAATGTTTCTATACCGGGATTTCTATGGTATAAGCAGTTCCTTTTTCGGGGGTAGAGATACAGGTGAATTCGCCGCCCATTACTTCCGTGCGGCTCTGCAAATTACGAAGTCCCAGCCCGGAATTATCACGAATTTTAGAAAAATAGTCAAAACCAACGCCATTATCGGCGGTCATCAGGAAGAGACGATTGTCCTGGACACTGATTTTGATGATCAACATACTGGCTTTGGCGTGTTTGAGGGTGTTGTGGGTAATCTCCTGCACTATGCGGTAAAGGTTGATTTCTTTGTCCTGGGCCAGCTGCATTTCCTGTTCGCAGATAAATTTAATGGGTAGTTTGTAAGAATCCTGGCTATTGTCTACAAATTCTATAATGGCATTTTTTAAACCTTTGCGAAGGAGGGTGTTCGGCATCAGGTCGTTGGAAATCTCCCTGAGTTTGGTAATGATGCTGTCTATATACTGGCTCGATTTGCCGATAATTTGCAGGTCGTCCGGGTTGGTGGTGTCAAGATTATTGATCTGCAGTTTTACGGCGGAAAGCAGGGGCCCCAGTTCATCATGCAGGTCCGAGGCGATTCGCTTTCTTTCATTTTCCAGGGTATCAATTTCTGCCTGTATGCGTTCTTTGTGCAGGCGCAGGCTGCGCCGCTGATAGCGGATGGCTGTAATAATAAAATAGGAAATAACAATGCCTACAATTATTACCACTGCTATAAGAGAGTCATAATATTCTTTTTCCGGGGTATCCATATAACTGCTACTGCGTACAAGAGGTTAACCAATAAATTAGAATAAGTGTTTATAAGCTGTAAATTGTCTTTAAATGATTTGCTGACATGTTTGATAACCCCCGATGACAAATCAGTGGCCCGGGTTAAAATAAAGAATGAGTAGAAAATAATAATCCCAATACAGATCCAGAACCGGGCATTTGTAAAAATATTTATCCGCTGCTGCACTACAATTTTATTAAAGGTGGTAACGCTGAAGAAAATCAGGGTAGCAGAATAGAGCAGCAGAAATGGATTATTGATATTGGGAAAACCAGAGAAAAAGAAAGTTACGTAAACCCAGACGGAGGAAGCTACAAAAATAATTATCAGAAACCTGGTTTTGTGGAAATTGAAGAGTCCCCAATTATGGAAAAGCCAGGCAAAAAGACAAAAATCTATCAGTGAAAAAAGGTTTAATGTTTTTGTTATTGCTATGTATGCATTGGATGTTACTGTCCGGATAATAACGCCAATAATAATCTCTACCAATAAAACCACCAGTAAATTCCAGATAAAGGGATAGTAAGACGGGTCAATGGACCGCCATCTTACTATCCCTATAGCAACAGGGAAAATAATACTCATGCTTAGTATAAATTCAACGGTAGGATTCATGCAGTTATACAATAACGGGTATGAATAATGGCGGTGGCTATTACTGAACAGGCTCCCCATGGCAACACTGACCATATTCAAGGCCCATTTCATCCTGTGTAAGGCGGGTAGCTGCTTTTGAGCCAGTTTTAATATAGAGGTCTTTTCCCTGGTTGTCTGTTCCAACGATTATCATTCTTAAATCATTTCTTTTTTCTCCTTTTGCGATACCATAATAGATGCGGATACCTACACAAGTTGGGTCCTGCAGCAGTTCAAGCAACTGGGTTTTGTTAAAGCCTTCAGACTCTGTTATGAACAAGCCCGGATTTTTTGCATTGATGCTGTCTGCATTGAAAGCTTTACGGAATTGCATGATTTCGGACTTTGGAATATGATGGTCAATCCTTCCCAGGGCAGAAGTGTCTTTAGGGTTGGGTACGCATACACTGTCGGTGCCCTTGCCGCCCGTAGTACCGGTATTTGTACAGCCAACAGTAAAAATGCTGCTGAGGCAGATGGCTGAAAGCAGGGCAAACAGGGGAATGGTTGGTTTCTTGATGATTAGCATAACGGTAGTTTTAAAAGTTAATATTGACTAAAAGTACCTACAAGCCCGGAGGCGGGCATGCGTAGAACTACCTGAATTCTTGCGTGCTGATACTTTCCCAAATCAGTAATAAATCCTTGCGTGGTAATATAAAAAAGTTCAATTTTGAAAAGCATACCGGCAGTAACCCAGGCAGGTATCGCAGGTCTCTAACCCCATCCCCCGTTGAAAAGGCAATTAATCAGTTCACGTAAACCTTTAAAATTTTCTGTATGAGACAGCAAACCACCACCCCCGCTAAAAGACACCAGGGCAAAGCTACCACCCCTGCTTACCTCCGTGTATCTGTAAAACCTGTTTTGGGAGACTCTATTGAAGTAATGGAACTGTATTACAGGGAGCGTATACAGTCGTTTAACAGCATGCTGGAGCACCTGAATGTGCTGGAAGATGCGCCGGAAATTGAATTTTTGTGCCGTGAAATCATCGAAGGCCGCGGCATACTGGTAAAACTGGCTTCCCGTAAAAAATACCCCGCTTAATCCTGAAAACGCCGTCCGCCTGCCCTGCGGCTGCTCACCCGTTAAATTATTAGTACCCTGTAGCCACTTAAAACAATGCGCCCGGCCTTGAGACCGGGCGCATTGTTTTAAGAATAAAAAGCGGATAAGGTAAATGGGTCTGATAAACCGGGTAGTGACCCGAAAATGAATTTTGCTGCAAGCAACCCTTATTTAAAACAACTTCCCCTGCCCGCCCGGCACCCTGAACTGCTTGGTATCCAGGCTCCAGTCTTCTGCATTCATTCCATATAGCTTGCCATACTTTTTATACTGCTGGGCTACCATTTGCGCAATATTGCCTTCGCCGCGCATGCGCACGCCAAAGCGGGTGTCGTTTACTTTCCCATCGTGACTTTGTTCTATCAGGTGCCAGACTTTATCGGCCCTGTCGGGGAAGTTCTTGTACAGCCAGTCGCGGAATAATAATTTGATGGCGCCATTCAACCGGATAAATGTATACGCTGTAAACGTGGCGCCGTTATCAGCCGCAGCTTTCATGATGCGCTGCATTTCGTGTTCGTTCAGTCCGGGTATCATAGGTCCCATCATAATGCCCATGCGTACCCCGGCTTTGCTGAGTTCTTCAATTACTTTTAGTTTCTGTTTGGCCGTGGTAGTACGGGGTTCCATTACCCGGCGCAGGTCTTCATTAAAAGAAGTGATGGATACCATGGCTGATACCAGTTGCTTCTTTGCCATTTCCTGCAATATATCTTTGTCTTTCAGTATCCATGAATTCTTGGTGAGTATGCCCACAGGCTGGTTAAATTCATTACACACCTCCAACAGGCCGCGGGTGAGCTGATATTTTTGTTCCGCTGGCTGGTAGCAATCGGTATTACCACTGAGCATGATGGGGCGGCAGTCCCATTTTGGATGCATCAGAAATTTACGCAGCAGCTGGGGCGCGTTCTTTTTGATGATAATCTTTTGTTCAAAATCCATCCCGGCGCTATAGCCCCAGTATTCATGCACGTTTCGGGCATAACAATAGATACAACCATGCTCGCAACCGGCATAGGGATTCATGCTGTAACTCATGCCTACGTCAGGACTTTCTACTTTATTAACGATGGTTTTTGATTGCTGCTCTATGTATTGCGTAGGCAGGTTACTTTCTTCCCAGTCGTCAATGCCTTCAATATGTTCCCTGGTCACTTCCGTTTTCATGAAGCGGTTGCGTGTATTTATCTGGGCACCCCGGCCGGCGTGGTATGGGCTGCTTTCGTCTTGTTTTTTTACCGATACTTTAAAATGATCCTGTTTGAGTTTGTCTGACATAGCTAAGCGTTAAAAAGAGGGCTAAGAGATAAATGAGAAAAAGGCTTTAAAGCGAAAGCATTTTTTACGCACAGGTATAATTGAAAGAAAGAGGCTTTAAGGATCCATCTGCCACTACTTTTTTATTTTGTAAACACAAAGCAATAGAGAGGAATGAAAGATAAAGGGGGTGATAAGGAAAAGGCGAAAACAACTTGCAAATAGCGTTGCCTGGAAAAGTAGATTTTTTAGCATATAAGCGGATACTGTATTTCTCCTTTTCTCTGATTGCTCTGTGCGATATTTTTTTCCTCTGAGGATGACTGTTACCGTCTTCCTGCTCCTTTTCTCTTTAGTTCTTTTAGCCCTTAGCCAAACAATTCGCCCTGCCTTGTGCTCACCGGCAGGTTCATAAATTCAAAGCGCTGTAATATCTGGTAGGGTTTTTCGCCTACCCTTCTTCTCAGCAGCAGCATACTGTCTGCTATAAAACGGCCGGTAAAATGTTTGCGGCTGTACTCCAGCCATCCTTTTTCATATTGCCAGGGCAATAGTTTACGGGCAATGGTCAGGTGCGGTTCATCAATAAAATGCGGTTTGTTATCATTGTTCAACTTCATGAGCTGCTGAAAAGGACGCATCTCTTTTACCAGGTTGCGTACCGGTTCTTTGGTAGTTACATTGATAAAAATGGTATGCGAAGGAAAGCTGCCAAAATCTTTCAGTTCTACTTTAAACGGATGGTAGCCCATGGCTACCGTTTTCAGCCGGTTGATAATGCGCTCTTCCAGCATGGCGTACTGCAGAAAATTCACCAGGGTAATATGTGGTTTACCCCACAACGCATTGGGCGCCTTGTACGCGTCATGAAATTCCTGCTTTACTTCTTTTATTTTATTCCGCAGCTCTTCGTGCGGATTAAGTACCAGCAGGTACTCGTTTACTTTATACCCGGGTAATGAAAGTGCTGATGGTTTCATATTTTTTTCTTTTTGTGGTGATTAATATTTTCAGGCCACATCGCTGAACAGCTGGTTGCTGGCAGGCCTTAACCGGAATACCTGTATGGTTTTGCAGGGGTCAAACTGGTGCTGACGTCTTAGCAACAGTAATTCATCCAGCATAAACGATTCGTGAAAAATTTTCTGAGAATAATCAGCCATTGCTTTATTGTACACCTGCTCCGGCAGCTGGCGGGCAATGCTGAGGTGGGGTTTACTGATGATATGTGCAGGCGGACATGCAGAAGCCCGTATAAATTCATCCACCGTTTTCAATTGCTTTGCCAGTTGCTGAAAAGGCAGCGGATCCTGCACCCGCAGGTAAATGGTGTGCGGCGGAAATCCGCTGTAATTATTAAGCGTAACGGTAAAGCTCTGCTGTGCGCCGCAGATGCGCTGCAGCCATTTTACAATGGTGGGTTCCATGGCTTCGCTGGCCAGGAAATTAGCCACCGTAATATGGGGCTTTGCCTTCACCGCAATATTGGCATCGTACTCGCCGGAGAAATATTCCTTTTCCTGCATCACCTTATTATGCACCCCAGCATCGGGGTGACCCACCAGCAGGTATTCATACAGCCCCTTTGTTGACCAGCCGGGCAGCAATAAATTATTTGACAGGTTATCCATAAAAATTATCAATGATTAGTTATTTAGCATAAATTTACTAAATAATTTAGTACAACAAAAATATATTTTTCACCTCTTTTTTTCCGCCTGGCGGAATGAGATAAAAAGCCACTACTATGGATGGAGAAATTTTTTATGGCGCCGCGTACAGGGGTTCCAAACAATACAGGCAGCAGGATGTTAAAACCGCCGATGCCACCGGCTTTGGCGCTGCCGCCGACGACTATGCCGAAAGGGGCATCGATTTAAATGAACAGCTTATCCGTAATAAACCCGCTACATTTTTTATGCGGGTGCGGGGCGATGCCATGATAGGAGCAGGTATTCACGATGGGGATATCGTGATCGTGGATCGATCTCTTAAGCCCGCCAGCGGTAAAGTGGTGATTGCCGTGCTGAATGGCGAGATGCTGATCCGCCGGCTGGAAAAAACATTCAATAAAATACGGCTGCTGCCGGAAACCAGTAAACTCTCTGCTATCGATGTAGATACATCCTGCAATGAATTTACGATTTGGGGTGTGGTAACATACTCAATCCATACCCATTAACCCCCTAACCCCCTGAAGGGGGAATGTTTCGTTCATTGTGATAGTTGGAGAAATGAATTTGAGTGCGATACTTAACTATGAAATAGCAAAGACCTTATCTATAATTAAACCTGTTGTATGAAAAAAGAAATGTTTTACGGCTCAAATAGCCTGATTTTCCAAAATGCAAAGGCACTAAGAAAACAACCCACTGACGCGGAAAGAATTCTTTGGATGCATTTACGAACGAGGCCTAAAGGATATAAATTCAGAAGGCAGCATCCTGCGGGAAATTTTATTCTTGATTTCTATTGCCATGCATTGAAATTAGCGATCGAAGCAGACGGCAATATTCACGAAGATGAATCAGTGAAAAAAATGGATTATGAAAGGCAATCAATGCTTGAAAAGG
>JANPGT010000905.1:0-9045 GCA_031424135.1 Chitinophagaceae bacterium | reverse complement strand
CATAGGTATTGTGGTGCGGTTCTTCAATTACGCCCTGCAGTCTTGGATCCCAGGTTTTAATACAGTAGTCCATACTGGTTTTAACCATGGGGTACATTTTTTTCAGCCAGTCATTGTCTCCGCTGATGCGCCATTCGCGGTACACTTTCATGATTCCCCCTAACTGGCCATCAGCAGCAGAATGAAAATTATGGTCTGCAGGCTGAATGGGCAATGTAGCCCGGAAATTCTGGTGGCCTTCTGCACTTTGGCTTTCACAAAACTCTGTGTGGCGCAGACTTCTTTCCAGTGCCGGAAACAAATGTGCAATAGCCTGCGCATAGTTCCATACATGGGTGCAGGAGCCGTGGCAGCAACCACCGCTATCGCCACAACCTTCAAAACTCCAGAGACGGCCATCGTACTGGCGCATCACGGTAGGCGATTTTAAAATAGTAAGATTAGCGGCTACCGCTTCCAATACTTCCGGTGGAAGGCTGCTGCTGTAAAATGCATTTTTAAACAGCGTAGAATTTTTCTTCAGTGTATTGTATTCCTCTTTCCAGTAACTGCTTACTGCTTCAATATTGGCGAACCTGCTGCTGTACCATGGTTTATAGAATTTCCCGTTGAAGTCTTTGTCGTATTTATCGAGTCCAATATCTGCGGGAGAATTACAGCAACCGGCCTCCGCGTCACAGTTTTCCTTCCTGTTGCCCATAGTGCCATGGGTTTGTTCAGAATCAGGCGTATACCAGGCCATCATCAGGCGTATGGTTTTTTCTTTGCCCGGCGCCAGCAAAAAGGGTACATAAATACTTGCGCCCGGCGCTCCCTGGTCTACGGGTGGAACGGATTTCACTTCTGCATTTTTTACCGCATTCCATGCCATCGTAAAGGGATCCCACCAACCGCCGCGAAACCAGCAGTGATCTACCTGTGCCGCAGCATCGTCTGTATACACTGCAAAGTCGCTGCGCAAAGGCTTCTCTGTTGTACCCATCTCTGTAATAATAAAGCCGTTTTGTAATGGCCTGATAGCATTCTTTCCCCTGTCGATGCTTAAAAAATTTTTTGCATTGAAAGAAAAGACTGCTTCTGCCGTTGTTTTTCCTGTATTGGTAAATGTATACTCCATCGCAGCAACGGGCAGGCTGGAATTATCATCATCTGTCGGAATAAAAGGGCTCCAGCCGGTCAACTGTACTTTTAGTGGCAGGTCAGCATCGCTGATATCAAGGTAGGCAAAAGGGAATCTTGCCATAAAAGAAGCATTGCGAAAATGTGGCAGGCCTGTAGTCAATCCCCCGAGCCCGTTACCGGCATCCCTTAAACCAAATTTTTTCCAATCGGGCGGCGGACCTTCCAGCAGCTTGGCGCCATTTTTTATTCCTTTTACGGTAATGGCGGCAAACATACCGGGCTCATGAAAAATTTCAGGTCTATTACGGACAGAAACATGCGAAATGGCGCCCGTACCTTCCATACAAATCATTCCGGCGCCTAATCCCCCCAGCGGAAAAGCAACCCGGCTAAGGTATTCACCGGTATAGGCTCCGTTGTAGGCCCGCGTATTTGTTTTACTGTTATCAGCCACGATGTTTTCCGGCGGAAGCTCCGGACTTTCTTTCGGTGCTAATAAAATGCCGGCAGGCAAAAAGGCAGCGGCGGTGCCACCTGCGCTAATATTTTTAAGGAAAGCACGGCGGCCGGTCTTATTTTTCATACAGCAGTATTTAAGCAGGTTAGAAGAATTTTTTCCTGGCGGGGGATCACTGCTTTAAAGATACTAATCCTTGGCGCAAGGGGCATCAGTTCTGTCAGCAAAAATTAAAACTACCGCACAGCGCAGCACAGCCTGCAGCATTGAATCAAATGACAGCCTTTTACAGGCCTTTCTGTGCTGATCTAAAAAGGCCGGCTACCGTTACGCGGTAAACCAGCCTTTTATTTATCCATTTAATTTATCAGCGCGCTGCCGTTTTACCGGCTATGCGTTGCCAATTTTAAAAGAAGTCATTGAAATAGACCCCATAACCGTCTTGTCATTAAAAAATGAAAGCCTTTCATTTTCTTCTTTCAACCCCAGGGTATACAGCAGTGGCAGGTAGTGCTCCGGAGTAGGTACCGATAACGCCATTTCGCGGCCAAGGCCGGTATATTTGATCAGCGGTTGATGATCATTGTTAGTAATCAGCTGCTTCAATGTATCGTTGGCGGCAACTGCCCAATCGTATCCGCCATGGGGATTGTGCCAGTCTATTACGCGCAGGTTATGTACCATATTGCCGCTGCCTACAATCAGCACTCCTTTTTTCCTGAGTACTGCCAGTTCTTTTGCCAGCTCGTAATGCTGCTGCGGGGTACTCAGGTAGTCCAGGCTCATCTGTATTACCGGCACATCTGCAGCCGGATAAAGATGTTTGATAACACTCCAGGCGCCATGGTCAAGGCCCCATTGCTGGTCAAGACCTATGGACACTTTTTTGACCAGCTCTTTTGTTTCCTGCGCCAGCGCAGGACTGCCGGGCGCCGGGTATTGTACATCAAACAATGCCTGCGGAAAACCGCCAAAATCATGAATGGTGGGCGGATGTTCCATGGCCGTTACAAAAGTCCCCTTTGTTTCCCAATGGGCAGATATACACAGTATGGCGGAAGGTTTGGCAATCTCCTTACCAATATTCCGGAAGCCGGTGACAAATTCGTATTCTTCAATGGCATTCATCGGACTGCCATGCCCCAGGAACAACACCGGCATAGTAGCCGTATTGTCAAAGGGCTGTATCATTTTGCCCAGGTCATTTAATTTCATTGTAGTGCCCGCCATACCTGTAATCGCTAAAGATTGAATAAATTGTTTTCTTTTCATAGCCGGCATTTATTTGCCCAGTCCTATCTGGTCCATATAGGTTTTATTGTCCCAGAACAAATGCTCTTCTGTCATCACGCCGTCTTTCCAGATGCCGATGGTACACATAGGCATTTTAAAAGCTTTGCCGGTGGGCTGAATAAACTTCCCGGTCCCAATAGGCATCGGCTTTGTAAAGGTACCCTCAAAAACACCGGTAACCGCAGTGAAATTACTATTGCCAAAACGGATGGGATGCTCTTTGATCCTGGTATCCGGCGCATATACAAACAATGCCTTCAAATCTTCAATATGTTTGTCCAGGCCGGTCACCAGCCTGCCGTCGGGCCAGTACACTTTAATATCTGCCGCATGGCTCTCGTGCATTCTTGTCCATTCCTGGTTGCTGAATACGGTGAAGTCAAGTGTGTCAAAACTAATAAGGTTTTTGGCAATAGCTTCATTGCCCGCCGTAAGCTGACTGATTTGATTTTTTAGTGAATCTATTTCCGTACTGGCTTTACTGCCGCTGGCAGTATTACCGGAACAGGCTGCCAAAAAAATGATAGCTGACGAAAATAAACTGGTACTGAACAGGAATTTTTTCATTGTGGGAATTATTTTTTGTACTGCAAAGATGCACCCGTATACGGCAGGCATGGTTACACTTTTCAGTAAAGGCGTAGCACTTTTAAGCAAGCAGGTGCTGCATCTGTTGGCGGAACTCAGTAGGCGTAACACCCGTTTTTTTATGAAATACGCGGGAGAAATAGGCTTTTTCATTGTAACCCAGTTCGTAACCAATTTCTGAAACAGATAAGTTGGTATTGATCAGTAACTGCCGGGCTTCAATCAGCTTGCGTGTTTCTATAATTTCCGATACACTTTTACTGAAGATGGCCTGGCAGGTAAGATTAAGGTTGCGCACGGACATGTTTAATTTATCTGCATAAAATTGCACACCCTCCGGTCTTTTAAAGTTCTGCTCCAGGATTTTTAAGAAATTATTGAAAGAGACCAGCTGTGTGCCGGCGCCATTATTTTCCTGTTTCAACTGTTGCCGGCTTTCTAATTCCAGCTTGGCCAGAAGGGCGGCCAGCAGGTGCTTTATCATTGCAAAATCAGGTGGCGTTGCAGTGTACTCGTCCAGCATCATTTCACAGAGTGTATTCAGCTTATCCAGGCATCCGGCAGATTGCAGCGAATAGTTGATATTGTCCTCAAACTTTGAATAGAAATGAAAACGGGTATCCGGTATAAATTCATTTTTATAGCGGATGGCCCAGCCAAGGGTTTCTTTGTCAGGCAAAAACTGGTGAATTTTTCCCTGGGCCACATAAATTACTTTGGGTGGTTCAATGGACGCTTTGTTGAAATCAATGAAATGCTGCGGGCGACCGGCGGCTACAATAATAATTTCTTCATAATCGTGCCGGTGGGGTTTAGAAGGAGATTCCGCATATAGAGTGCTGAGCGCAGGGGTAATTTTGATGATATGGAAATATTGATCCATGAAGATTAAAAATACAAATAAAGGTGGAAAGATCTGCACGCGGAAACCGCGCCCTGGGTGCAGCCGTAAGAAAGCCCTCTTGCAAAAAACAGAGTAGTTCTTATTGATTTCGCCGCTGCCCGTTCCCAAAAAATCTAGCTCATCCAGGCAGAAAGGAATTTGGCAATTTTTTCAGACTCTACCATAAAGCCATCGTGGCCATAGCCGGAATCAATCTCTATTAATGTGGAGGCTTTCATCTGTTGTGAGAGATGGCGTTGTTCTTCCAGCGGACAAAGAATATCGCTGCTAACGCCAATGATAAGGGCAGGTTGGGGTATCTGCTGCAGCACCAGGTCTGTGTTACCACCACGGCCCCGGCCCAGGTGGTGGCTGTCCATGCTCTTGGTAAGTAACCAGTAGCAATAAGCGCTGAAGCGTTTTACCAGTTTATCGCCCTGGTAATTAATATAGGAAGAGGCTTTGTAATTATCCAGTTTTTCCGGGTCCTCATCGGTTTGGTTTTTTACCATAATGCCGTAATTGCGGTATGTGAGCATACCAATGGCGCGGGCGGCTTTTAAGCCTTTGCTGCCAGCCTGCGGATCTGGCTGCTGCCAGGTTGCATCTGCCTCAATGGCCAGGCGCTGGGCCGTATGGGTGGCAATGCCCCAGGCGCTTTCTGTGGCGGAAGTTGCCAGCAGGAAAAGCTTTTTTATCACCTCGCTTTCCATATAGGCCCATTCAAGGGCCTGGTAGCCACCCATGCTGCCGCCTACCAGCAGCTGAACAGCGTCTATACCCAGGTGCCTGCGCAGGAGTATATGGGCTTTCACCATATCTCGGATGGTAACCTGCGGAAACTGGCCGAAATAGGGCTGGCCGGTAACCGGGTTGATGCTTTGCGGCCCTGTACTGCCGTAGCAGGAGCCCAGAATGTTAGCGCAAACAATAAAATATCGGGCGGGATCCAGCACAAAACCACTACCTACTACCCCTGGCCACCAGTCCGCAACAGCCGAGCTGGCAGTAAGGTGGTGGCAAATCCATACCACATTGCTTTTATCGGGGTTCAGCGTGCCGTAAGTATGGTAGGCAATGTCAATTTCAGGCAGTAATTGCCCGTTTTCAAGCTCAAAACCATGTGGATAGTGAAAAACCTCCATCTAATCAAGTATGCTGTTGAAATTGCAAAGTAAAGGGCTGCATGAGTTACATTTGCAAAAAATATTCACAAATGATACAAATAAACATAAACCGGGCTGCAGGCGATTATGGCTTTGAGGCTACCGATGCAGCAGGTCATGTGGTGAAAATGGATACCAGCCCCGAAGGTGGTGGGGTTAACTTCGGCGTACGGCCCATGCAGATGCTGCTGATGGGCCTGGGTGGCTGCAGCGGAATAGATATTGTTTCGATATTAAAAAAACAACGCCAAACCGTAGAGGGCTTCTCCATGAAAATAGAAGGTAACCGTTTTGCCGGACTGGAACCGTCCCTTTGGGAAAAAGTACATATTGTTTTTGAACTGAAAGGCAATATTGACCCGGAAAAAGCCAGGAAAGCCTGCGAGCTTTCCGTCAACAAGTATTGCTCAGTAGCAGAAACCCTGCGTGGTGGCGGTACTGATATCAGCTGGGAAGTGAAGGTGGTGGGTTAGTTGGCTGGTTGATCAGTTGATTGGTAAAAACTTCGGTATTCCCTTTTCTTCATTCGATATTCATTATTTGCGAAGGACATGAATACTGAATATGGAATTACGCCTGATGAAATTAAGTGCGCAAATAAATAATTACAGTAAGTAATGAAAGAGCAACATCCTATAACAAAAGTAATTCGTACCCGTACTGAGCGCACCAATGAAATGGAGCATTCCTCTCCTATGTTTCTAACCAGCAGTTTTACATTTGATGATGCGGAAAGCATGCGGGCGGCGTTTGCAGATGAAACAGACGATAATATCTACAGCCGTTTCAGCAATCCCACGGTAAAAGAGTTTACAGACAGGGTATGTGCACTGGAAGGCGCTGAAGCTGCATATGCTACCGCCTCCGGCATGAGCGCCATCTTTGCCAGCTTTATGACCTTCCTGAAACAGGGTGATCACCTGTTAAGCTGCAGCGCCGTGTTTGGCAGTACGCATACCATCATCAAAAAATATTTGCCCAATTATGGTATTGAAGCCAGTTATGTAAGTGCCGGCGACCCGGCCTCCTGGGAAGCTGCCATACGCCCCAATACAAAAATGATTTATCTGGAAACGCCTACCAACCCGGGACTGGATATTATTGACCTGGCTTTTGCAGGTGAACTGGCGAAGAAATACAATCTTATCCTGAACGTTGATAATTGCTTTGCCACCCCTGTTATACAACGACCCATCGATTTTGGCGCCCACCTGGTGGTGCATTCTGCCACCAAGTGGATGGACGGACAGGGGCGTGTACTGGGCGGCGTTATAGCCGGCAAAAAAGAACTGATTCACGATATTTATATGTTTTGCCGCAGCACCGGACCGGCCATGGCACCTTTTAATGCCTGGGTATTAAGCAAGAGCCTGGAAACACTGGATGTACGCATGGAGCGCCATGCCGCCAACGCCCTGCACATTGCAAAAGCACTGGAAAATCACCCGGCCATCAGCTGGTTAAAATACCCCTTCCTGCCATCTCACCCCCAGCACGCCATTGCTGTTAAGCAGATGAAAAATGGGGGCGGTATTGTTTGTTTTGAATTAAAAGGCGGACTGGAAGCAGGGCGTAATTTTCTGAACAAGCTGAAGATGCTCTCGCTGACGGCCAACCTGGGAGATACAAAAAGTATTGCCAGTCACCCCGCCAGCACCACGCACGCAAAGCTGACAGAAGCAGAAAGGGCCGCAGTAAATATAACGCCGGGACTTATACGTATTTCTACAGGACTGGAGCATGCTGATGATATACTGGAAGATATTTTGCAGGCGTTGGCAGGGTGAGTCATTATTTCTTCTCGTACTTACAGTCAACTGATACATCCATGCTGGCAGCAATTTTATCTGCTACCAGTCCTGGTATTTTAATATTGTACTCTTTAGGCGCCACTTTACATTTTGCCAGCACCTGCAGCAGACCGCCTTTAATAACAATGGTGCCGGGAATACTGATTTTCCGGGTAACGCCATGAATCGTCATCTCTCCATCGGCTGTCACCGGGTAAGACCCGTCTTTGCTGAAATCTACCGCAGAAAGCTGGGTAATTTTTCCCTTAAAATTTGCCTTGGGCATTTTATCACTCTCCATATAAGTTTCATTGAAGTGCTGTTCCATCAACGCCCTTTCAAAATGAAAACTTTTTACCAGCACGGCGAAGCCTATTTCACCCGTCTGTGTATTCAGCGCACTGGCAACTTCATTGTTAAGCGCTTCAATATTCTCCATCGGCGTTTTTGAAAAAAAAGAAATTTGGCCATGCCGGGTCGTAAACACCTGGGCATTCAATCCCTGTAAGCATAGCAGGGCCATAAAAATGAAACACATTTTTTTCATGTAAATTATTTTCTTTTATTATGGATGAACAGTGGCAGCTGCGTGCAGGCGGATCAACCGGGCAGGCGCTACTCCCCCACAATACACCTGTCCATTACCACATCTGTGAGGTAACCGCTGCAAAAGCCTTTTATAGTAACCGCGTCTCCTTTTTTTATACCGTCAGCATCTTTCAGCAAACTGCATTGCACCCCGCTCATACCGGTACCTGCTAAAACAATCACTGGCTTATTCTGCTGGTTCACCGATACCTCGCTAACGGTGCCGCTTACCTGCACAGCATTGCCCAGGTATTTTTTATTGGCAACGGCCTCGTCCTGCTCATACTCAGCTGCCAGCTGCCTGGCATTCATTACCACTGCCGTTTCTGTTGCCACGGAACGTTGCGGCTGGTGATACATCCTGTAAATAATTGCCGCCCCTGATATTACCACCAGCAGGCAGAGCAATCCCGCTATTTTAAGTGTCTTTTTTTTCATGCCGCTATATTTCGCCAACAGATCAGTGTTATTACTGGCCTCTACGTGAAAATATAAGGACGGGTTGTCTGGTGCCCGGAATTTTCCCCGGCAACAGCTGTATTACTTTGAAAGGTAAATGCTGTGAGAACGGAAAAGAACGGACAAAAAAATTCCCGGATTTGCCTGCCAATGGCAGGTAAACCCGGGAATGAGTATGCGGAAAATCTACTTTTATTCTGCTTACATCTTAAGAAACTTCTGTACGCCTATACGTTTGCCGTTTTTATCAGCTACTTCAAGCACATAGAAGCCGTTGGCCAGGCCAGCAACATCTTTCAATGAAAACTGGTTTTTACCTATCGTTGTTGTCCATGTATATTTTGCTTTCAACGCGCCGTTTGCATCATACAGGCTTATAATCTTAACACTGTTGTCAGCACTGGTGATTTCAACAGTGGCAGAAGTATGAACCGGATTTGGATACAGGTTGAGTTTAACCGGGGTGGCAGTCAGCAGGGAAGCTGCAGCTGAATCTTTCATGCGGCTGAGTGTGGCAATATCTGCTTCGGCAGTACTGCTGCTATTGGCCGTTCTCAGGTTGGTTCCGCTGAGGCAATCCCTTAACATCGCAATTGATCCGTTGGGGAAGATGGCAAATGCGTAGGTGGTAGCGCCGCCCAATACGGGGGTGAAAGAAAACCAGTTCCAGCCGCCATTGTATACAGTTGTCATTGCCGG
>JANPGT010000904.1:0-3689 GCA_031424135.1 Chitinophagaceae bacterium | reverse complement strand
ATTTGTAAATGGCATTTCCACCAAGGCCCCCGAGGGGCGCTTTCAATCCAAGGTTCAGAAAAGAACAACAACAGGAACATCGCACCAACCACATGATACGCGTGCCGCAGGTAAGGTTGGTTGGCGAAAACATTGAAGTTGGCGTGTACAGCATCCAGGAAGCACTGCGCATGGCGAATGATCAGCAGCTTGACCTGGTAGAGATTTCTCCGCAGGCAGATCCACCGGTGTGTAAAATAATCGATTATAATAAGTTTTTATACGAGAAGAAGAAGAAGGAAAAAGAGATGAAAGCGAACAGCAAAGTCTCTGAAGTGAAAGAAATCCGGTTCACACCCAATACGGATGACCATGACTTTGATTTTAAAGCCAAGCATGCTGAGAATTTCCTGAAAGACGGCAACAAGGTAAAAGCCTATGTGCAGTTCAAAGGACGCGCCATTCAGTTTAAAGAAAGGGGTGAGTTGCTGATTCTGAAATTTGCAGAGCGGCTGGCAGAATTTGGTGTGCTGGAAAGCCTGCCGAAGATGGAAGGTAAGCGTATGCTGGCCATCTGGGCGCCCAAGAGCCAGAAGAAGAAAACGGATAAGTCGTCTGGTCCAAAAGAACCCCGGGAGCCCCGTGAACCACGTCCGCCCAGGCCAGAAAGACCAGAGGGAACCCCCCATGGTCCGCTGAAAGCTGCTGCCGAAGCGCCAGCAGCTGCGCCTGCCGCCAGTGAGCCCAAAGCAGAATAATTTTACATTTGAATGTATAATGAGCAGCGATATAATATCGCTGCTTTTTTTATGTGAATATCACCTCCGTCCTCGATTAACGTTTCCCCGCCGATGTCTTCGCAACGCCATCATAAATTTATATGGATGATCAAAGTGCGGAACCCGGCGGCGCTGTTCCGCAATCATAATTTGGATGCTGATGATGCCAAGTCGTGCTGGTTGTGCCCGTTCACCGCATGTTTGGTTTGCACAGACATCGCCTTGGAGGAGATGCGGTCTTGACCTGCGGTACCAACCGCATTCTCCTCGCCCCATCTCCCGTGTTATCCAATCGTCAATTGCTGTTGTATGTTGGTTATAGCAAAGTTTGCAGGGGATGGGGTATTATAAGCGTATCGTCATCTGCATACATACAATGAATATCCAGTGTAATGGAAAGTAATTTTGTTACAAACAAAAGCTTTTTGCTGATAATGCTGTTGATAGTATGTTGTAATCAATAGCTTTTCCGTTATAAGCATAGGCACCTGCTTATAAGCTCCTGGCCTATGTATAACTTGCGAAACACTTTGTCTTATAGCACCCCATCCTATATATAACTTGCAAAACACTTTGTATTATAACATCCCATCCTACATATAACTTGCGAAAGACTTTGTCTTATAACACCCTGGGCTATGTATAACTTGCGAAACACTTTTGCTTATAAGACCCCATCCTATGTATAACTTGCGAAACAGTTTTTGTTATAAGACCCTGGCTTACGGATACAAGTAAAAATGCTTTGGCGCTTGCAACTGCAGCAGCTGCTGCAACAGGAATGACCACCGCGATAACGAAAAAATGATTCCGCAGTTTGGTAAGCCTACGGCAAGTACATGAAGACGGCAAGTCGTGCTGGGTGATTTCGTTCACCGCATGGTTGGTTTGCACAGATCTCGCCTCGGCGGAGTTGTGGCATAACGCTTCCGGTGCCGCCCAGATTAATCCACCACTAATTTTCCCCTTGCTGCAATTTTTCCCTCCTTCAAAATAGTATAGAAATAAATGCCTTTAGCAAGTGCAGTTGTCGGCAGCTGTACAGACAGATCGCTAATCTTTTGGGTATGCACCTGCTGACCCCATACATTGAAAACCTGCAGCACCTGGTTGCCAAGATCTGCAGTAATGATATTGATGGGCTGCGGTCTGCGCACCGGGTTAGGGTAGAAGAGGTAATCGTTACCCGCCAGATATATGAGTCGCTCTGTATTGCTGTAAATAACCTGACCGGTACTGAGTTCTATCCTAACACGGTATTGATTAACGCCTTTGTACAGCCCAGCGTCAGTTAGGTTGTACTGCAGCTGTATGGGGGGCGGCAATACCTGCAGCGGCTGGTAAACGCCATTGGTATTCATTTTCTCTACCACCACATGCTGCACCCGGAAACGCGTACCCAGGCTGATGGCCAGGCTGCTCTTATTGCCGGCCAGGTCAGCAGTAAAGCCACTGAGATAACAATTGATACCCTGTGTGGTATAGTCGATTGCCTGGCTGTAAATACCCATTTTATTGAATAAAAGAACAGGTGCCACCCTGAACCAGCTGGCAGCGGTAGGGCCCTTGCTGATAAAAACGGCGCTGTCGTTAACCAGTGTATGCGGCTCCATGTACTGGTTACCCAGCCTTGACACTGTATAGCTATCAACCGCCTTTTGCTTATTCCAGAAAAGAAGGGCCGTATCCGGGCAGTTGAATCCAACTGCCAGCTGAACAGGTGCTGAAATAGTAAAGCTGTCGCTCAGGTATTGCTTACCGTTGATGCTCATGCGCAACAGGGCCACGGTATTGGTATCGGGTGTAACCCATTTGCTGTAGTTATTTACCACAGCAGTTGAAGTGTTGATAGTTTGCCAGGCATTGCTGCCGGCATATTTGTATTCCAGCAGGCCGGCGCCGGTATGATTGGTTTTCCAGCGGGGTAACTGCTGTTTGCCCGGCAGCAGGTTATCGCTTTTTGTGGGGTAAGTCCATTCAAATGAATTGGCTGTATCCCATTGGTAGACGATAAAGAATTTTTGCGTGCCGAAGGGTATTTTATTGCTGCTCACGGAAATGGTATAGTCTCCGGCAGCAGGAGTGTCAATGGTTACCTGTTCAACAGTATTAAGACTGTCTATTTTGCGCGTAGCAGCCAATTGCAGCGAGTCTTTATGGGGGAAGCTATTTAGCCCCCATGGCAGCCATTGCTGACCGGAAGCATTGTTTGCAACCCTCAGGTCAAGATCGTTGACCAGTGCCGTAAATGCATTAGGGGCGGCTGCTGGATCGGTCCACCCCAGTAATACTTTTAATTTTCTAGCTGCTGCAGGTATGGTCAGGGTGAAGTTCCGGATCTCTCCCTGCGAAAGACTGGCGGAAAAAAATTGCCCCGCCTTTAACTGCAAAACTGCGCGGTAAGCATCCAAGCTGCCATAGCCTGCTGAAAAACTGATAGGGTTGCTGTCTACCGGGGAGGAGGTATTGAGCAGGAGGGCTTTTACCAGTGCAGCATCCGGCAATACACCGCCATTCATTTCTTTATAGGCCTGCTGCAATACCAGCGCGGTACCGCTTACCAGGGCCGCAGCGCCGGAACTGCCGTCTTCACCAAAAGCTACCAGGTCGGGTTTGATGCGTCCATCATAAGCGGGCCCTTTTGAACTTAACGGTGCCACGGTATTAAATGAATCTACCGCGCCGGTGGTAATGGTGTTTTTGGCCATTTTAAAACTTCCGGTAATATTGGAGAAGCCATTGATACCTGCATATTGTCCATCGGGAGGGGCCATGCTGCCCGCATTGCCGGCAGAGAAAATATGCAGCAATGAGGGGTTGGAATTGGTGCTGGCGTCATAGGCTGCCGCATCAGCGCCATAGAAATTTTCAATACCTGTACCATAAGAATGATTCTGCACCGATATCCTGTACTGCTGGTAAAAGGCATCC
>JANPGT010000903.1:0-2709 GCA_031424135.1 Chitinophagaceae bacterium | reverse complement strand
CTCAGGAATATCACACCTTTTCATGAATTGAATGAAGCCAAAACTAATTTTATTGCCACCGTTTCGCATGAATTGAAAACGCCCATCTCTTCTATTAAAATGAGTGCGCAGCTGCTTACAGACAGCCGTGTTGGCAATCTTAACCCGGAGCAGCAGGAACTGATTAAAAGTATTGCAGACGATGCCGGCAGGCTGCTGAAGATTACCGGCGAACTGTTAAATATGAGCCAGGTAGAAACCGGCAATATCCAGTTGAAATTGCAGGCAACAGCGCCCGCTGTTATAGCAGACCAGGCCATACAGGCGGTCAGCCTGCAGGCGCAGCAAAAAAGCATCTCCCTGAAGCTTCACTTGCAGGATTCGTTGCCAGCCATACAGGCGGATGCAGAAAAGACTTCCTGGGTGCTGATTAATTTCTTAACCAATGCCATTAAATATTCCTTTGAATCATCTTCTATTGAGGTGGCGGTTTTTACAGCAGCCGGACGGGTGAAGTTCACGGTAAAAGATCATGGAAAGGGAATTGATGAAAAATACCTTCCCCGGATATTTGACCGCTATTTTAAAGTGCCGGGCACGCATGAGCGCAATGGTACGGGCCTTGGACTGGCTATCTCCAAAGAGTTTATTGAAGCCCAGGGCGGCCAGATTGAAGTGAGCAGCGTAAGTGGTGAAGGCAGTGTTTTTGGATTTAATTTTCCGTATAACAACATGACATTATAGATTGCATCATGCCATCCTGCAAACGGATTACCACATAAAATCCGGCGGGTGATATGAAAAATTGCAACGAAGGTATCCTTGATTACAAATCTGTAATTGGTTTGTACTTTGGTACCAGGGTTTTCATAATTATCCAGGCAAGAAGATAAGAAACTGCGCAGATAGCAAACATGATAGTATATCCTGTTTCAATATGCCCCAATAATTTATAGTGATCGAATAAGCCACCACCCAGTTTAGACATAAATACGCCTCCAAGTCCACCGGCCATGCCACCAATGCCTACTACAGAGCCAATCGCTTTCTTGGGAAACATATCAGAAACGGTGGTAAAAATATTGGCACTCCAGGCCTGGTGGGCCGATGTTCCTATGCCAATTAAAAGAACCGGCACCCAAAAACTAATATAGCCAAGTGGTTGCGCTGCCAGCACAATAAGCGGGAAAAGCGCAATTAAAAACATTGCTTTCATTCTTCCGTCGTACGCCTTATACCCTTTTTTAATAAAGTGCATGGGTAGCCAACCGCCAAATACACTTCCAATCATCGACAATGTATACAATACTGCCAGCGGAAGAACGATTGCTTTGTCTACCATTCCATATTGCGCCTTCATATAGGCAGGCAACCAGAACAGAAAAAACCACCAAACGCCGTCGGTCATTAGTTTGCCAATGGTAAATGCCCATGTTTGTTTATATCCTAATAATTTAACCCAGGATATTTTCTCTGTGCTGGTGTTTTCATCTTTTTCTTCTTCCCCGCCATTAATATATTGATATTCTTCTGCAGAAAGACGTTTCTGTTTGTCTGGCCTCTCATAATAATACAGCCAGAGAAGTAACCATAAAATGCCAATGGCGCCGATGATAATAAAGGCAGTTTCCCAACCCCAGTTTACCCTAATCCATGGAACCGTAAGTGGCGCCAGGATAGCACCGATATTAGTACCGGAATTAAATATCCCTGTTGCCAGTGATCTTTCTTTTTTGGGAAAATATTCAGCTGTAGCCTTAATAGCAGAAGGAAAGTTTCCGGCCTCTCCAAAGGCAAGTATCGCCCGCGAAAACATAAAGCCCAGTACAGAAACTGAAAACGCAGTTATTCCAGCCCATCCCAGTACAGTAGTGATGCCCTGCCCAATGGGAATTGCAAGGGCGTGAACGATGGCGCCCGCAGACCATATTATAATAGCGAGTGAGTATCCCGTTTTTGTGCCCAGTTTATCGATTATACGACCCGCAAACAACATTGAAAACGCATATACAAATTGAAATACCGCTGTAATATTTGCATAGTCGGTGTTAGTCCACTGAAATTTTTCTGCCAGAAAAGGCTGCAAAAGGCTTAATACCTGCCTGTCTAAATAATTTACAGTGGTGGCAACAAACAATAAGGCGCATATTGTCCAGCGGTATTTTCCAATCGTAGATTGACTCATTATGGCATTTTTAATAGCTGACAGGTTGGTTGAAATGAACAGTGACCGAAAGATAATGGTTATGCGCCAGCTTTCACCTTGTGAATGGTGGAAAAAACTTCTTTCGTCAAAGATTCAATACCTGCATAGTCTTTCTGTTCCATTAATTTCTTACTGATGAGTTTGCTGCCCATACCTACGGCACATACACCTGCTTTGAACCAGCCAGCAATGTTTTCCTGGGTGGTGTCTACGCCACCTGTGGGCATAAACAGCAGTTTGGGAAATATCTCTTTGATGGTGCTCAGGTATTCCGGCCCCAGCATATTACCCGGGAACAGTTTGATGAATTTGATGCCGGCGTTTTCTGCGGCAATGATTTCTGTAGGTGTCATACAACCCGGTGCATAGAATACCTCTTTGCTATTGGCAAAATCCGCTACTTCTTTTACAAAACCGGGGCTCACCAAAAAATCGGCACCGGCGCTCAGATAATCCTGCGCGGTTTTCAGATCTTTTACGGTACCAATGCCCAGTAACAGTCCGGGCATCTCTGCATTGCGCAC
>JANPGT010000902.1:0-1855 GCA_031424135.1 Chitinophagaceae bacterium | reverse complement strand
CCAAAATACGGTTTCGCATAAGGAACTGGAAATTAAAAACTAAGAACTAAGAACTTTCCTCCACGCAGCGGAATTTTAAGTTTGCAACTCTTATAATTGTTTGTATTTTGTACGGACATTAATTACTTACATGAAGAGAATAGTACTGCTGATGAGCCTGGTGCTCCCTGTGAAAACGCAATTGCAGGCGCAGGATCCGCATTTCTCCCAGTTTTTCTCTTCCCCCCTCACTTTAAATCCGGCGCTGACCGGTAAATTCGACGGTGTTTTCAGGGCAGCCGGTAATTACCGCGACCAATGGCCCGCCATCAGCAAGGCCTTTGTTACCTCTACCCTTTCTTTAGACGCACCATTGCTGACCAACCGCATTAATCCCAATGATGTATGGGGTGTGGGGTTGATGGCAATGACCGACCGCACCGCCAACGGCATTTTAAACAGTAACTATATTTCTCTTTCCACTTCTTATCATAAAGGGCTGGACGAAGACGGCTTCCACCAGCTGGGGTTTGGTTTCCAGGGCACTTATGCATCCAAACGCCTGGATGGTACACAGTTGAAATTTGAAAACGAGCTGGCGCTGGATGGTACCTGGACCCTGCCCAGCAATGAGCCGGTAGACGGCCGCAGTGTAAATATTAATTATTTAGATTTTAATGCCGGCGTGCTGTACAATGGTTCTACAGACGGTACCAATAATTTTTACCTGGGCGCTTCTATGTACCATATCAACCGGCCCAAAGAAACTTATTTTGGCAGCGGCTATTATACCCTGAATCCGCGCTTAACCATACACGGTGGTGGCTATTTTAAAGTAGGCGAAACCACTACCCTGCACCTTACCGCTTTGTATAGCCGCCAGGCGGGTGCGCATGAAACCGTTTTGGGCGGTGCAGTAGCGTTCAATCTTAATAGTGACGAAACAGAAAACCCCACCAATTTTTATGCAGGCAGCTGGATGCGCTTTAATGACGCGATTATTCCTTACCTGGGACTTGAATGGGGCGATTTTCGCTTTGGCATGACCTACGATGTTAATTATTCCAGCCTGAAAGTAGGGTCGCAGAGCCGTGGCGGTATTGAAGTATCGCTCATCTACATTAAAAAACCTGCCAGCGGCAGAAAAGGGATTCCCTGTCCTAAATTTTAAGGGCTCTGCCGTTTTCGATCTAAAAAATTTTTAGTCGCGCTTTTGTTGGCATCACACAGTTATTCGCAGTAACAACACGGCTATTTGCCGGAGCAGCACAGCAAATTTATTCTGTAAAAAACACTCCATTACACCGGGTTTGCGCGCAGATTAAATTTTCATTGTGTGACCGGGTTGCTGATCTTTTCCCCCTACATTTGTCTTGCAGTTTTAATAGCCTGCCCAGGCTTTACCAGATTTACTCCCTAATCCATCATCTTAAGAATTAAACTGTAACTCAATTTTTTTTGGAAATGCCATTGCTTATTTTATAACCCCCGGTTAGTAAACTCCTAAACTTTTGTATGAAAAAAATTTTCTACATTTTCATTTACACCCTTGCGGTGTCAAGCCTTAACGCACAGACTTCCCAGATACGTATTGGTACAGAGGGCGCCAATGAATCTTTTAATGATGTAAAATTCGATCCCGTTGGAGGTGGCGTAGTTAAAGTAGGCGTCAAGAACAGCAACAACGGCAACGGCAATGATTGTTATATCGTAAAATTGGATGCTAACAAGCAGATTGCGTGGCAAAAAGTATTTAGCAATGCAGGCGACGATGCATTTTACCGCGTTGTAATTTGTTCTAATGGCGACTACCTGGCAATAGGGCAAACATACGCCATAGGTGCCCGCCGCGGCATTGTGCACCGAATAAATGCAG
>JANPGT010000901.1:0-3999 GCA_031424135.1 Chitinophagaceae bacterium | reverse complement strand
CCGGTATATTCCAGGCAAAAACACTGCAGACCTATTTCAGGGCCGATGGAAAACCCGGTTCGCTGAAAGCCGGACTGGACAGGCTCTGCCGCTATGCAGAAGATGCAGTACACGATGGTTTTGAAGTATTGATTTTGTGCGACCGGGCCGTGGATTCTGACCACGTAGCCATCCCCAGTTTGCTGGCCACCGCAGCCGTACACCAC
The DNA here is from genome assembly GCA_031424135.1 of Chitinophagaceae bacterium. Lineage (GTDB taxonomy): Bacteria > Bacteroidota > Bacteroidia > Chitinophagales > Chitinophagaceae > JACMLD01. The sequence continues at coordinate 3,793 of JANPGT010000901.1, read as the reverse complement.
TACCTTATACGCAAAGGCCTGCGCGGCCAGGTAGGCATTGTGGTAGAAGCAGGTGATGTTTGGGAAGTCCACCATTTCGCCTGCCTGCTGGCATTTGGCGTAACGGCCATCAACCCTTACCTGGCACTGGCCACCATCCGCAATATGAAGGTGAACAATGAGATTGAGACTTCATTGTCGTGGGAGGATCTGCGTAAAAACTATATTAAAGCCGTAAACGATGGCCTGTTGAAAGTATTCTCTAAAATGGGCATTTCTACCCTGCAATCTTACCAGGGCGCCCAGATTTTTGAAATACTGGGATTGAATAAAGAGGTGGTAGCTACTTACTTTACCGGCGCCACATCGCGCATAGAAGGCGTTGGCCTGGATGAACTTGCCAAAGAAGCACTGGCCAAGCATTATTTTGCTTTCAGCAAGAAAAACGTGCCGGTAGACAGGCTGCCAGCCGGTGGTGTGTACCAGTGGAAACGCAAGGGCGAGTTTCACCTGTTTAACCCACAGACCATTCACCTGCTACAGTATGCTACGCGGATGAACGATTACAATACGTTTAAAAAATATTCAAAGGCAGTAAATGAGCAGGGAGAGAAAGCAGTTACACTGCGCAGCCTCTTCCAGTTCAAGCGCAACCGGCCCTCTATTCCGTTGTCTGAGGTAGAACCGGCAGAAAACATCTTCAAACGCTTCGCCACCGGCGCTATGAGCTTTGGTTCCATTTCATGGGAGGCGCATACTACGCTGGCCATTGCCATGAACAGGCTGGGCGGCAAAAGCAATACCGGCGAAGGGGGAGAAGATGAAAGACGCTACGACAGGTTGCCCAACGGAGACTCTATGCGCAGCGCCATTAAACAGGTGGCCAGTGCCAGGTTTGGTGTTACCAGCTTATACCTTACAGAAGCAGATGAATTACAGATAAAAATGGCCCAGGGCGCCAAGCCCGGAGAAGGTGGCCAGCTGCCAGGTTATAAAGTAGATGAGTGGATTGGCAGGACAAGGCATTCCACCCCCGGTGTAGGCCTTATTTCACCGCCTCCGCACCACGATATTTATTCCATTGAAGATTTGGCGCAGCTGATTTTTGATTTGAAAAACGCTAACCGCGCCGCACGAATCAATGTAAAACTGGTGTCTAAAGCCGGCGTTGGCACCATTGCTACCGGTGTGGCAAAAGCGAAAGCGGATGTGATATTAATTGCCGGCTTCGACGGCGGTACAGGCGCATCGCCCATCAGCTCCATTAAACATGCAGGATTGCCATGGGAACTGGGGCTGGCCGAAACGCACCAGACCCTGGTGAAAAATAAAATGCGCAGCAGGGTAATTGTACAGGCCGATGGCCAGATGAAAACCGGCCGCGATATAGCCATTGCTACCTTGCTGGGTGCAGAAGAGTGGGGCGTTGCCACCGCGGCGCTGGTGGTGGAAGGTTGTATTATGATGCGCAAATGCCATTTGAATACCTGCCCGGTAGGCGTTGCCACTCAGGATCCGGAATTAAGGAAGCGTTTCACCGGCGACGCAGAACATGTGGTGAATTTTTTCAAATTCATGGTACAGGAATTCAGGGAAATTATGGCCGACCTTGGCTACCGCACCGTAAATGATATGGTGGGCCAGGTAGAAAACCTGGAAGCAAGAGAAAACATTAACCACTGGAAATACAGCAAGCTGGATCTATCGCCCATTCTGTACAAAGAGCCAGCTTCGGCCTATACTGGTATTTACAACCAGGAAAAGCAGGATCACGGGCTGGATGAAGTGCTTGACTGGAAATTGCTGGCGGCTGCAAAACCTGCGCTTGACAGGCAGGAGCGGGTAGTAGCTTCGTTCCCTATAAAGAATACTGACAGGACTGCCGGCACCATACTTTCCAACGAGATTACCAAGAAATACAAGGCAGCAGGTCTGCCGGAAGATACCATCCATTTTAATTTTACAGGAACCGCTGGCCAGAGCTTTGGCGCCTTCAATACAAAAGGTGTTACGCTGGAACTGGAAGGAGATGCCAACGACTATTTTGGAAAGGGCTTAAGCGGTGCAAGACTGATTATCTACCCTTCGCGCGAAGCGACATTTATACCTGAAAACAACAGTATCATTGGCAACGTAGCCTTTTATGGCGCTACTTCCGGCGAAGCATTTATCCGGGGAAAAGCAGGCGAACGTTTCGGCGTGCGCAACTCTGGTGGTAATGTAGTAGTAGAAGGCGTAGGAGACCATGGCTGCGAGTACATGACCGGTGGCCAGGTGATCATCCTGGGAGATACCGGCAGAAACTTTGCAGCGGGTATGAGTGGTGGTATAGCCTATGTGTATGATGTGAAAGGCCGGTTTGGCGAAAACTGTAATAAAGAGATGGTTGATTTGGATCCGCTGGATGCTGAAGACAGCAACCTGTTGAACGATATGATTACAAAACACTATGCCTATACCGGCAGCACTGTTGCCAAATTTGTGCTGGACGATTTTGACAACCAGTTACAGCATTTTATCAAAGTATTCCCGAAAGATTATAAGAAAGTGCTTAGCGAGAGGAATAAGCAGAGGGTAGAGGCGGGTAAATAGTTGATCAGTTGATTGGTTTACTGGCTGATTAACCAGTTGCCGTGTATCAGCAATCAGCAATACAAAAATCAGCAATACAAAAATTTTAGCGATGGGCAAACCAACGGGTTTCATAGAATTTACAAGAGAACTGCCTTCAAAAAAGCCAGTGCAGGAGCGCCTGCAGCATTACAACGAATTTATAGACCGTTTTGCAGAAGAAAAGCTGAACCAGCAATCGGCCAGGTGCATGAACTGCGGGGTTCCCTTTTGCCACAGCGGATGTCCCCTGGGAAATATCATACCTGAATTCAATGATGCGGTGTATAAGAAAGACTGGCAGGAAGCATATGATGTACTTACCTCTACCAACAATTTCCCGGAGTTTACAGGCCGCATCTGTCCAGCGCCCTGCGAAAGCGCCTGCGTGCTGGGCATCAACCAGCCCCCGGTAGCCATTGAAGAGATAGAAAAACATATTATTGAAATAGCTTTTGACAAAGGCTTTGTAAAAGCCCGCAAACCCAATGTGCGCACAGGCAGGAAAATAGCGGTGATTGGTTCCGGTCCTGCCGGACTGGCAGCCGCTGCCCAGCTGAACTACGCCGGCCACCTGGTAACAGTGTACGAAAGAGACGATGCTCCCGGTGGGTTATTACGGTACGGCATACCCGATTTCAAACTCGAAAAATGGGTAATAGACCGCAGGGTGAAACTGATGGAAGAAGAGGGGGTTGTATTCATCTGCAACGCCAACGTGGGCGTTAACGTTAGTATCAACGATTTGCTGCGCGAAAATCACGCGATTGTACTGTCCGGTGGCGCTACGGTGCCCCGCGATTTAAAAATACCCGGGCGCGATCTGAAAGGAGTGTATTATGCAATGCAGTTCCTGAAACAGCAGAATAAAAGAAATGCCGGCAGGGATCCGCTGGCTAATCCAGAGATAGAAAGCAATATCTTTTCTGAGGAGCTGCTGGCCACCGGCAAAAACGTAGTAGTAATTGGGGGAGGAGATACCGGGAGTGACTGCGTAGGTACTTCTAACCGTCATGGTGCCGTATCTGTAACCCAGTTTGAACTGTTGCCCAAGCCTCCGGACGGACGAACTGAGTTCATGCCATGGCCATCCTACCCAATGACCCTGAAAGTATCCAGCTCCCACGAGGAAGGTGCAGACAGGAAATGGGCTATTGCTACCAAAGAATTTATTGGCGATGAGCAGGGTAACCTGAAAGCGCTG
>JANPGT010000900.1:0-7342 GCA_031424135.1 Chitinophagaceae bacterium | reverse complement strand
CAGAATGAAAGACAGTTTCTTGCCCTTCTCATCATTGTCTTCTGCCAGCAGCGCGGTAAAATATTCGCAGTGGTTTTTAAGCCGCACCTGTTCTTCGCTGATATCAATTTTTTCGATGTAGTAGATAATTTCCTGCTCCAGCCGGTTGGCATCATAATTTTCTTTGCCCACGTTTTCTTCCAGCATTTTAACCAGGCCGTCCTTTATTTTAATCTTACGCTGTGGTTCCAGCAGTATAATGGCTTCCTGCTGTTGCTGTATATTATTGATGCGCAACAGCAGATCCTTTTCCAGCGATTTACCTTCTTCCAGCCGGTGGTTGTTAAGATCCGCAATGGCTTCCTCTATTATTTTTGAGAATATGCTCCATTCTTCACCGGTAAGGGTTTCGCCGGTGGGCGTAATCACTTCGGGTAGTTTTATCAGTGTGCTTAAAATAGCTGAAGGGTCAAGTCCCAGTTCTGCAGACAGGGCTGCAATGGGCTTGTAATAAGCTTTTGCCAGCTCTGTATTAATGCTTACCGGCTTGCTGGCCCCGCTTTCTTTCAGGTTGATGCTGCAATCAATGCTGCCCCTGCCCAGTTGTTTGGAAATTATTTTACGGATATCAAATTCAAACGGCTTTAAGAACGCAGGCATTTTCAGCATCAGTTCAAACTGCTTTCCGTTTAATGATTTAATGTCTATCAAAAATGTTTTGTCGCCCACTGCTTTTTCCGCCCTTCCAAAGCCTGTCATTGATTTTAACATATAAACCTGTTTTTTAGCAAGGTAAAGTAATTAGTTTATAAATAGGGGTGATAACAAACTCTTCAGACAATTTAATACGGCCGGCTACCGGTTGTTTCCTGCGGGCAATCAAGCAGTTTACGCTGTGCAATACTGGGGAAACTGTTTCAAAGGGTTGCGCGCAATGCCCCCCGCTACCAATTCTTTCGCTACTCCGTGATGTAAGCAGCATCACCATTTTTTAACAGGGCAACTGACCTGTTTACCGCAACTGATACAACGGATGTTTTGCTCATTAAGGAAACAGGGATGCTGCTGAAAAGCGTTCTATGGTTTGCCTGCCTAAATAAGATGGTGGGTGCTGCCGGGGCATAAAAAAAGCCCCCGATGAATCGGGGACTTTAATATTTGGATGGGTTAGTAAGTACCAGGAAATAAATTTCCCTACACAATATTAAAATATATTTTTCCGATTCAAAAAAAAAATTACAGATATTTTATGCACATTTTGTTTTTTGCTGTGGATAATAGCAAGCTGAAAACAACCTGTTTCATTGGCTGCAACAAACGCTCCGTCATTGCATTTCCTACCTGTATTGCAACAGCCATAAAATACATCTGCTGAAACCATTGCTGTTACTGCATTACAGCCCACGTCACTATTTGACTTTATACATCTTGCAGATCTTTTCGCCATAGAAAAATCGCGGCAACAGTTTTCAGTTACTGCAAATATGCCCGGAAAATACGTGAAAAAATATTTCGTTAAAAAGCCGGAAAAAAGGAAAAATAGCCCCTGCGCGGGCGAAAAATGCCTTTACAGGCAGCCGTTGCACCACTCCGGCTGCTATAAAATAATCTGTTACACGCAAAATATCTGCATGCAGCAACGGGTATTGCACCACCGATAAGGCATGCACCAGTCTTCCTCAAAAAACAATTTATTACAAACTGCATCATCATCTTGCTTTACTTTTGTTGAAATTATTCTGCATGCGTTTTCCATCTCCCGTATCTGTACAATGGCTGGCTGAATTCTTAGGCGCCGAACTGCTGGGCAACACCGCGGGCCAGGCCACCGGCATCAACGAATTACACAAAGTGGAAAAGGGTGACCTGGCGTTTGTTGATCATCCAAAGTACTATGCAGCCTGCATTAACTCAGCAGCAGATTTTATTATTATCAATAACAGCACCCAGGCCTTGCCTCCCGGAAAAGCCCTGCTGGTAATAGATCAGCCGTTTGAAGCTTATTTAAAAATAGTACGCCATTTCCGGCCTTTTGAAAAAGCTACTACCTCCATCAGCAGCAGTGCACGTATTGGAGAAAGCAGTTATATAGCACCCAATGTATTTATTGGCAACCATGTTACTATTGGCAGCAACTGTATCATTCAACCCAACGTTACTATTCTGGATCATTGCATCATCGGCGATAATGTTTTCCTGCAATCGGGTACTGTAATTGGTTCCGATGCATTTTACTACAACGGGAAAAAAGACCGTGACTTATGGTATAAAAGAATGGAAAGCTGCGGCAGGGTTATTATTGAAGACCATGTAGAAATAGGCGCCAACTGCAGCATCGACCGGGGCGTTACGCACGATACCATTATTGGCAAAGGCACCAAGATGGATAACCAGATTCATATTGGGCACGATACAGTAGTGGGTAAAAATTGCCTGCTGGCCGCACAGGTAGTAGTAGCCGGTTGTGTAGTCATTGAAGACGGCGTGATACTCTGGGGTTCGGTGGTGGTTAATAAAACACTCACCATTGGCGCCAATGCCGTTTGCCTGGGCAAGACAGGCGTTACCGGAAGTTTAAAAGGAAACACTACTTATTGGGGAACCCCCGCACAGGAAGCCGGCATTGCCCGCAGGGAGCTGGTATGGATAAAACGCATTCCTGAATTGTGGGAGAAGGTGATGAACCCCCGGACCCCCTGAAGGGGGACCTTAGATCGGTCAGCATCAAAAATTTGATTATACATTCATGCTGAATTCTTTCGTAAGCCAGGCAATTGTCGCGACCAGAAAAGTGATTTATATGAGCCGGTCATTATTACTACTATTATGCTTCCGTTGCGTCGCACACTTTTAGAGAGGGAATTCTATTCAACCCCTTTGCAAAAAAAATATCAAATTAAAGTTTTTGATTAACATGTTGCCGCTACGCGCATAAGCTTTGGAACTTACCGATGATGAATGTTCCCAAAAAAACAGGCAGATCGATCTGAGTTCCCCCTTCAGGGGGACAGGGGGTTTCAGGGGGTATAATTATACGGCAACTCGTCCGCCAGCTTCAGCCAGCTCCAGTAACCAATATTGATAACGTCGTTCTGATCATAGAAATAGCCGTTTTGCTGAATGACGAAACCATCTGCAACGTCCAGTATGCTTATCTGCGCCCTTATCTGGAGCGGCATCTTATTCTCTCTTAAATATTGCGGATCCGGGGGCGCGCTTTTGTAGATGATACGTAATCTGCCGGTATAATTTATATCCACATCATTGTTTTCTATTTGCTGGCAGAGGGCGGTATCGTAAGGATTGGCAATAGGGCTCGTCTTCAAAGTTTTGGAAGTAGTATCTACACTTTCAATGGCAAATCCCTCCTTCTCCAGGGTATGGGTATACCAGCTTCTCATGAAATGCAGCCTGGAGCCCCTGTAGGCTTTTTCGCGGTTTTGCTTCCAGGCCAGTTGCTGCTCCGGTGTACCAGTCAGTTCTTCATAGAAAGGGAAGCCGGTGTATACACTGATGCCGCTGTTGTATTCGTTGGCAAATGAATCCAGTTGAAATTTAATTTTATAGCCCAGCGCATCGTTAATGATAATAAGGTCTTCTTTGGCCCTTACTTTCAGGCGGTTTGTTTTCTTACGGAAATAAAACTGCAGCGCTTCCGGGTTTTGAATTTTGGAACGGGCAGCATTGGTATCGTTGCCAATAAAATTGTCTGTAAAAAATTTGCCGTATTTAGCCAGTCCGTCCGGCACTTCGTTGGAAGCCACTACCACCGCCTCCTGCAGGCTTTTATCTTTGGGCTTCATTACAATCAGCAGGTTGCCCGCATTGCCTGCATTAATGCGCACCGACTGTGTTTCGTACCCGGTATAGGAAATAATAAGGTCATAACCACCACTGGGCAATTTCATACTAAAAGAGCCTTCAGCATTGGTAATGGTTCCTAATGTAGTATTCTGGCAGAATACGGAAGCACCCACCAGCGGTGTTACTCCCGTAGAGTCAGTTATCTTACCTGCGGTGGTAAAATCCTGCGCCAACAGCGAGGTACAAAAACATGTTAAAAAAATAAATAATAGATTTTTCATACCGGATAATATTTTTCGATGTTAAAAAGCCTGTTCCTGATGACCATGCAATAGTTGTAATATATCCGGCATTTTCAACGGGTGGCCGGTGAAGACAGCGGGCCACGAGCGGTGTCTTCACCAACCGCAACCGTGAATACAAACGGCAATGGAGACCGCGGTCTGGTGTCTTCACGAACCGCAACCCAACACGAATGGCCAGGTTTCTTTATCACAATTTATTGAATATAGGTAAGCAGCTTACTGAATCAAAAACGTTGCCGGGAATTAAATATTTTGCAAATAGTGATTGCAGGCATTTTTAACACATTGTTCAAGCGGTGTGAAAGTAAAACCGGGCAGGGCGCTGCAAATTTTGCTATTGTTAAAATACGTGGTGGTCTGGGCTATCCGGGCACTTTCTTTTGTAAGCAATGACGGCCTGCCAGTGACTAGTGTTTTTAGTTTCTCCAGTCGCCAGGCGATGGCCGCCAGCCTGGGAGTAGCTTCCCGGTGCGGAGGTTTTTTACCAAACGCCGTTGCCATGGTAGTAAACAGTTGCCGGAAAGACCAGTTATCGCCATTGACAATAAACCGCTCATTGCTGATACCGTTTTCCATCAGCAAAACAGCTGCCCTGGCCACATCTTCCACGGCTACAAATCCGTTAACGCCGTTGGTATACCAGGGAAATTCATTGTAAGCATTTTTAAAAATGGCACAGCTTGAATTGTTCCAGTCGCCATACCCCAGTATGGTACTGGGGTTCAGTATCGCTGCATTCAGTCCTTCCGCGATACCCCGCCAGACTTCCATTTCTGCATTGTACTTACTGATGGCATATTGCGTGTTGATATTACTGTCTTCCCATTGCTTTTTTTCAGAGACCGTTTCACCGTTATTGGATCTTCCGAGGGCGGCTACAGAACTAATATGCACAAACCGCTTTACATTTTTCAACAGGGCAGCGTTCACCACATTGGCGGTACCTTCAATATTTGTTTTCAGCATTGAAAGATGATCGGCCGCTACAAAAGAAACTTTGGCCGCGCTATGGATAACTGCATCTACGCCTTCCATGGCAGCTTCCAGCACTGCTGTATCAAGAATATCTCCGTCTACCCATTCTACCCGGGCAAACACAGTGGCGGGAATAAAAAAGGGCAATTGAGTGCTGCGGCGAAGTGCCCTGATGCCATAGCCTTGCTGCACCAGTTCTTTAATGATGTAGGCACCTAAAAAACCGGTGCCGCCAGTGATGAATATTTTTGCTGATGAATTGATAGGCGGTAGCTATGGCCGGTGAAGTTAATCCTTATGAGCATGTAAACCTATACAGGCATGGGCGACAGTAGCAGGCTGTAAAAAACAACCAAACCTGCAGGTAAGTAAGCACTGCAGGTTTGGTTGTTATAGACTGAAAAGCCGTATTTATATTTTCCGGGAAGTATTTATCACGTTGATGCCATTAAAACGGGTGGTAGCACATCCATGGGATACTGCACTCACCTGCGAAGGTTGCCCCTTGCCATCAAAAAAAGAGCCGTTCAGGCGGTAGTCATTTTTATCACAGATACTGTTACAGGCATTCCAGAATTCCTGGGTGTTGGACTGATAGGCAGCGCCTTTTACCATACCTGCAATCTCTCCATTTTTAATTTCGTAACAAAGCTGGCTGCTGAACTGGAAATTGTACCGCTGCTGATCAATAGAATAAGAATTGCGGCCCAGCATATACAAACCTTTTTCTACGCCTTTGATCATCTCTTTTACAGAAAGCGGCGATTTACCCGGTTGCAGCGACACATTGGGCATACGCTGAAACTGTACACTATTCCAGTTATCTGCGTAGCAACAACCCTGTGAGGCCTTCAGTCCCAGGATATGTGCCTGGTCGCGGATGGTTTGGTAATTCACCAGTATGCCGTCTTTAATAATATCCCATTGGCCGCATTGCACGCCTTCGTCATCATAACCAACAGCCCCCAGCGATCCTGGTTCCGTTTTGTCAGCCACAAAATTTACCGGCTTGCTTCCAAAATTAAATTTACCCGATTGCCATTTGTCCAGCGTAAGGAAACTGGTGCCTGCAAAATTAGCTTCGTATCCCAATACCCTGTCCAGCTCTGTAGGGTGGCCTACAGATTCATGAATGGTTAAGAAAAGATGGGTAGGGTCCAGCACCAAATCATATTTTCCTGGCTCGATAGGTTTGGCTTTCAGTTTTTCTTCCAGCTGCAGCGTAGCTGTTTTTACGTCTTCCAGCATATCGTACCTGTTTTTATACAGGGTGGTTATGCCTTTAATTTTATCTGATTCCCGCGGTATAAGGTATTCATATCCCAGTCCCATAGGAGCGCCCAATGAATTTCTTGTTTCAAACTTACCGCTGGCCTTGTCTGTTTTTGTAACCGTAAACGTAGGCCAGATGCGGTGAATATCCTGGTCAATATAAGAGCCTTCTGTAGAAGCAAAATATTTCTGTTCGTTTACCAGGAACAGTGAATTATTAATAAAGCTGGCCCCGTTGGTCAGCGCCAGTTCGTTGGCCGCCAGCAACAAACCTACTTTCTCTTTTACCGGCACTTCAAACGCATTTTTTTCGATGGGTGTTTTCCAGCTTACTTCGCCATATCCTTTCTGCGGTGCCAGTTGCACGGGCTCGCTCAGCAGTCGGGCATTTGCTTTGGCAACGGCTACCGCTGTATCTGCCGCTTTAATAATACTGTCATTATCCATTTTATCAGTGGCTGCAAATCCCCAGCTGCCACTGGCAATCACCCTGATGCCGATACCATAAGATTCTGTATTGGTAACGCTTTCTACATTGCGTTCACGGGTGGTAATGAATTGGCGCAGGTACCTGCCAATGCGCACATCTGCATAGGTAGCGCCTTTAGATTTTACCCGGTTCAGTACAATGTCTGCCAGCTGCTTTTTGAAAGCAGTATCAAAAGGATTGTCTAAAAATGTTTCTGCGGGTACCGCATGACCAATAATGGGAATACCGGCAAACACCGCGGCACCTAAACCCATGCCACCGTATTGAAGAAAGTCGCGTCTTTTCAAACTGGTTAAATTTATGCCGCAGATTCGCAGGTTTTGTAAACAGCACAAAATAATCTGCGAATCTGCGGCTTATGTGTTTGTAACTTTTATAGTATCTACCAGGTGCAGTTCTTTGCCAGGCAAATGCTGCGGCTTACCAGGTTCTTATATTGCGTCTGATAAAGAAGAAAAAGTAAAATCCCTGATTTTCAGCGGCGGCACCAGGTAGCTGCGGTAAGATTCTACACTGA